>JAGRBY010000237.1 GCA_020433835.1 Anaerolineae bacterium
TGAGTCACTGAATTGTGCCGTTCAACACGTGGGCTTTTTTGACAGTGGATTGATCAAAACACGGCCTGGAGCGGTTCAGTGGCCTCATTTCCTCAGTAATTCAGTGTTTCACCCTCGCCCCATACCTGAATAGCACCCCAAACTCCCCTATAGTTTCTTTTTTAGCCCTACTCATGCTATACTGGAACAGCCGCCCAATAAATTTTGAAAGAAATAACCAAATTCATAGGTTCTTCCTATAGAATTCAAATTTCCAGGCACTATACTTTAACCACCGTTTTTAGGCCGATTTACATCCTTGCTACTTAAATCTCACACGATAGTATCTCGCACTGCATAACGCTGCTACTCTACGCCGCTTATCAGATTGATAACTCCATCCACTCTTTAATACCGTACCACCAACCGGAAACAACTGTTGTCGTCCGTAAACCCTTGCTTTATACAACTTTATCCAATAGCGAAAAGAAAGGAGGATGATTTTGAGCATACCCTGCCCCAAATTGGTCTAGACAAGGTATGTCATATGCCACCTAAAAATTCTATTTCACACTATCACTACCTTTGCACATTAAAGAATTATGGTCAGAAACCAGGGTTTTCAGCGTTAAAAAGGAGCGCTTTTGGCCCCAAAAGGGTATCAATGCGATATCAAAACCCTGGTTTCTAAAAAAGTGCAAACATAGTGACGCAAACGAGAGGGAAAAATGAAATATATACGGAGTAAGTTGGTAATTTCTCCGCTAATTATCACCGCAACCTTGCTGTTTCTAACTACGATGGTCTGGGCGGGTTGGTCGAGGAGTTCTTTTTGGGAACTCAATATTGAACCAGAAGATGTTTGTACAGACGATATAGTTATTGGGTTAGCAGTGGATAATGGTAGAAGTAAAGGACCATACACACTTAGATTTTACGATGCCAAATGGAATGAGGGTGACGATCCGGCGGATGATAGTTCTATTAATTTCATTGCAGAATTTAAGATGACACTTGATACCAACACAAGTTCAGGTGCGTGCAGTAGTTTTCAAGATCCAACTAATATTAAGTACTGCAAGGTAGACACGTTTATTTGGCCTTCTGAACTAAGCGAACAAAAAGAGCTTTATCTAGAGTTACTTGATGGTGATCCTAATCCTGCTCCTGTACAAAATGGAAGTCCAGCATTTCCTCAAACATCAACGTCAGATGATCCATACGTTTTCACCGTCAAAGATTGCTCTCCGCCCACTCCGCCAGAAATTACGCTTGCCCAAACCGGGCCGGGAACTACAGCCTCAACTGTTACCGCTGCATTGGTTTTTCAAGCCGAAGCCAACGATCCCAGCGTAGGCAATAACGATGGTGACGGCATTGATAAAGTTGAAATGCGTATTCTTGATCCTGGCAACCAACAGGTTCATCAGAGAACAGAAAACAATGCCAAATATTGCGCCTTTGGCGGCGGAGAGCCAAACTGCACAATTAGAAATTTTGCCAATAATGATTATAAATGGCCGAATGGAACCGTAATTAAAAACGGTAATCATACCCTGGAAGCTACGGCCCATACTAACAGCGGTGCCACCACGCTCAAAACATTCCCCATCCAAATCCAACTGCCCATCGACGGCAATTGGGTTCAACTTGGCCAAAACTCTACCGCCACCACAGTCACCGATGCCTTGGTTGGTCAGGTTGCGGCTTACTTGGGCGCGGCGGTTGACGGTAAAGACGTAGATTACGTGAATTTAACCTTGCACGGTCCCGATAATCCGGTTGCCGTCTTTAAGAAGGAAAATAACCAACCTTACTGTCTGTTTGGCGGCAGTTCGCCCTGCCCCATCCACACCTTTGCTGATAATGATTACGAATGGCCCGACGGTCAATCGATTCAACATGGCAGTCACAAATTGATCGCCGAAATCTTCGCCGACGAACCAGGCACCCGCAGCGAGATCATCGAAATCGACTTTACCATCCAAATGCCGACAATTATGACCAACCTGGCTCAAACCGGGCCAAACTCCACCGCCTTGACGGTTGAAGAGGCGCTGGTATTTCAACTGGAAGCGTATATCGGTACAGGCAACAGCGACGGCACAAATATCGACACTGTCGATATGCGTCTTATCGACTCTAACGGCAGCCAGGTCTATCAAAAGACCGAATCGGGAGCCAAATATTGTCTTTTCGGCGGCGGCGCACCAAACTGCAACGCCTGGGTTTTCGCCGACCACGATTACAAGTGGCCCAACGATATCTTAATAAAAAATGGAAGTTACACCCTGCGAGCCATCGTCAACACCAAAGACGGGCGCAGCAAAACCGTTAATTACGCCATTGCAATCAGCAATCCCAATCTAGAGGAGCCAACCATTCCCACCTTTCTACCGCTGATCATAAAGTAACCCAAGCAGGACTTACGCAGAGGAGTGTAGAACAATTTGCTAAATTGTTCTGAATCGTGGGCATACACGTGGCGCAAATTGGCAATTTACGCTACAAAATCGGGTATTTGCGTAAGTCCTGCCAAGTTGTAAATTTCAGGAATAACCCTATGTCCACAAACTGGCAATCCTACGTTCCCCATCACGTTATCGAACAGTTAACGCGTCTGGCCGGCGACAATCCCATCGGGCAGGTTCAGCGCCTGCAAGCGGTAACTTTATTTGCCGATATCTCCGGCTTCACCCAAATCAGCGAAGCGCTGGGCAAAGTTGGCCAGGCCGGCACCGAAGAATTAACGATTGTGCTCAACAGCTATTTCGAGCCTATGATCCGGCGTGTACACCGCTATGGCGGCATTATCGGCAAATTTGGCGGCGATGCGATGACCATTCTGTTCCCTTATACCCGCCAAAATCAGGTGGCGGCGGTACGGCGTGCTCTACAGTGCGCGTTGGATATGCAAAGCGCAATGCACCATTATAAAGCCATCCCCACCAGTGCCGGACAATTTAGTTTAGCGATGAAGGCCGGGCTGGCCCTGGGTTCGGTTTTGTGTACCACGGTGGGCGACCCCACCCTGCGGCTGGAATATATTATCGCCGGCCGCGCCTTAGATTTATGCGCCGATGCCGAACATCACGCCGGCCGAGGCGAAATTGTGGTTCATAATAATTTACTCGCTTATGCCGGGCAGGTTGAAGTTATTGAGGAGCGCGACGGCTTTAGCTGCATCGCCGCTATTAAACCCAAAGCCAGAGCAAAACCCCTTGTCCCTGCCGACCGAATTTCTCTCCAATGGGGCTCCATTTTGGCCCGTTATTTGCATCCCGTCATCGCCCACCGTGTTGAGGCCGGCCAGGCGGGTTTTGTTAACGAACATCGCAAAGTTTCGGTGCTATTTGTCAGTTTTAGCGGCATTGACTACGATCACGACCCGGATGTGGTTACCAAGTTACAGAATTATCTAACCGCCGTTATTCACACCGTCCATCGCTACGACGGCTATCTAAACAAGGTCGATATGGGCGATAAAGGCAGCAAATATATTATTCTGTTCGGAGCGCCGGTCATCCACGAAAATGATGAAGAACGGGCGCTGCACTGTGCGTTGGAATTGAGAGCGCTCTCTCCCTACCCGATACGCATCGGTATCAACACCGGCTTTGTGTATTGCGGGCGGGTCGGTTCGGATACGCGCCAGGAGTACACAGTGATGGGCGATCCGGTCAATCTTTCGGCCCGCTTAATGCAAGCCGCCCAAACCGGACAAATTTTGGTCAGTGGCCGCACCCAGCGCTATGCCCCACAGCCGTTTCATTGGGAAACGCTGGCCCCCATTAAAGTAAAAGGCAAATCCCAACCGATTTCTATTTTCGCCTTACAGCGCAGAAAAAAACAGCCGACCGCCAACATTCACGAGCCAAAGTACGATCTGCCTTTGGTTGGACGCGAACAAGAGCTACAGCAGGCCCAAACCACATTAGAACACGCCCGACAAGGTCACGGCCAACTCCTGACCATCACCGGCGAGGCCGGTCTGGGTAAATCAAGGCTCACCGCCGAAATAATTACACGGGCCGAGACGCTCGGCTATTCCATTTACGGCGGAGCCTGCCAATCGCACGGCACAACAACGCCCTATCTGGTGTGGCGGACTATCTGGCAAAATCTGTTCGAAATTGATCCGGCCTGGCCTGCGCCGGAACAAATAAAGCATTTGGAAAACCGGCTGACCGCCATCGACCCCCACCTACTACCCCGTTTACCGCTGCTAGGCTCGGTTCTCAATCTTTCGCTGCCGGAGAATGCCTTCACCCAAACGCTCGACACCGAATTGCGGCGCGATCTTCTGCAATCGCTGTTGCTACCGTGCTTAAGCCATCACGCCCAAAAAACGCCCCTGCTGCTTGTTTTAGAAGATTGCCACTGGTTCGATGGCCTATCTCAGGCGCTATTTGAGTTCATTGGCCGCAATATCAGCGATTTGCCGCTCATCATCATTGCCGTTTGCCGCCCGCCTGATCGTCGGCACGATCCCCTGCGCTGGGCCAAACGGCTGTCTCATTTTAGCCAAATTGCTCTGGGCGAACTGACTTTTGCCGAAGCCCAGCACTTAATTCGGCTAAAAATAGAGCAGCGCTTCGATTTAGATGAAGAAACACCCCCCGAACTGCTGCACCAAATTACAACCAAGGCTCAGGGCAACCCTTTTTACATTGAAGAGCTAATCAACTACATCCACGACCGAGGCCTTAACCCTTACGATACAACCCTATTGCAATCGGTCGATTTACCGGACAGCCTGCATAGTTTAATCCTCAGCCGCATCGATCAACTGGAAGAGGCCGAAAAAACAACGCTAAAAGTTGCCAGCGTTATTGGCCGCCTTTTTAAGGCCAGTTGGGTCTGGGGCAGCTATCCCGCGCTGGGTTCTCCCGCAAAAATCAAGCATCATCTTGAAACATTAAGCCGTCTCGACCTCATACCCTTAGATAAAACCGAACCGGAGCTGGAATATCTCTTCAAACACATCACCACCCAAGAAGTGGCCTATAATAGCCTGGCTTTTACCTTACGCGAGCATTTACACGAAGCTGTCGGCGATTTTATTGAGCGCACCTACGCCGAAACCCTAAACCAATACGTCGATGTGCTGGCCCACCATTATGGCCGCAGTCGGAACACGGCCAAGCAACGTATCTACTTTCGCCAAGCCGGCGACGCGGCAAAATCGGCGTATGCCAATGATGTCGCCTTGGATTACTACCGGCGCTTGCTGCCGCTTTTACCGGAAACCGAAAAGGCTCACATTATGCTTCAATTAGGTGAAGTTCATCAATTGGTGGGTCAATGGCCCGAGGCAAAAACTATGTACCAACAAGCCTTCGCTGTGGCCCAAAAAATGAATAATGAACAGGCCCAGGCCCACTGTCAAAACGCGCTGGGCCAATTACTCTCCTATTCCCATTCATATAGCGAGGCTTTAACCTGGCTGCAAGAAGCGCATCAAAAATTTGAGCAACGGGCTGACGCAACGGGCCTTAGTCGCGCGCTGGAATATATAAGTTTTGTCCACGTGCAGCAAAGCCATTACGATCAAGCCTTATCCTGCTCCCGGCAGCAACTGGACATCGCTACGCAACAGGATGACCCCATAGGGGTCAGTACCGCGCTCAAATATATGGGCCACGTCTACTGGGTGCAGGGATTGCACTCACCGGCGTTACATTATTTGCAACAAGCCATAGAAACGGCGGCAGCAGCCGATTTTCGACGCGGTGAAATCCAAATTGGCAACGACATAGCCGGTTTGTATTGGGAACAAGGGGATTATGAGCAATCGCTACACCATTTAAAGCAAGCGCTTATCATTGCTATGGAAATTGGCGACTTACATACGATGGGCATGATAACAGCCAATGCGGGCGAAATCTATCGACTGCGCGGCGACTATTCCGACGCCCTGGACTGCTACAAACAGGGATTGTACGTGATTAGCGAAATTGGCGACCGGACAATTATGCTAAACATCCTTTCCAATATGGCCGACATTTACCTGGCCCAAAATCAAGGTGATGAAGCAGCCTTTTTCTTTGAATTGCTGATCCCGGCCCGGCAGGCGATGAACAATCCCTACTATTTTTGTGAAGACCTCTATCGCTACGCGCTGCTTCACCACCATCGCCAAGATAACATTCAAGCGCAATCGATTATGGAACACGCTCTGGCCATCGCCATAAAAGTGGAGCGCCAAGATATCCGCTTTCTCACCGAGCTTGAGTCTATCAAACTTAACGTCGCATTCGGCCAAATCGATAAAGCATCGGCCACAAACACCCTATTAAAACTTCTCGTCGACTGGCCGGCAGACAGCGAACAAGCCGCCCTCCACAATGCGCTATGGCAGCTAAACCAACAAGAAACTTTTCGTCAAACAGCCGCCAATTTGTACCAAAATTTGTATACACAAACCCCAAACATCGAATACCGGCGCGGTTACGAAGCGTTGACCGGCAACACGCTCCCGGCTCCCCCGCCGCTACCAAAATTGCCGGAAGTTGCCCCCCGCAAGTCGATAGCATTAGACAAACTGCTGGCCAAGGTGGCAGGCTTGCTCGAAGCTATCGAAGAGGAAAAATCTCTATACTAAAAATAGATTGAGACCGAAACTTTTGGCCGTCATGCCCGCATGCTTTTAGCGGGCATCCAGGCTTGCCGGCCCCGCTGGATGCCCGCTAACTACATGCGGGCATGACGACAGATACCCAAAAAGTTCTGGTTTCTTTCTGATTTCAGTATAGCATCGGCTTAGAAACGTACAACTGAGAAATTCTTGTACAATCCCCGGTCGAAGACTTCAACTCCGCACGTGCGTAACAACCTTCAGCACTAAAAAAAGCCGTCCTAACCGAAGTCAGGTCGGCTTTTTCACAGGTGCCGAACAATGAATGGGAACTTATGGTATGGTTATCGGGTGGACAAAAAACTGGCGACGGCCTCGGCCCGTTCGTAGGTGCGTTCAGTCAACGATTGGACGGCATTTTCAAAACTTTCCAGACCGTCTTCCTTGGCCACATACGGCCCAATAAGTTCGGCTAAATCCTGATATTTTTCCGCTAATTGGTCGGGAATAAAAACATCGCGATTAATTTCTGCAAGATAATCCATATAGAGGTCGTAATACGTCGGATCATCTAAGAGATAGCGGATGAGCGGCCAATTATCCCCAACGTCTGCTTTGTCGAGAGAACTGCTGCGACCTCCTCCCGGACCACCCCTACCTCTTCCTTCGGCTCTGGGATTTGCTTCTTCGGCGGGCGACGGCTCCGTTTGCGTGGTGCCATCCTCTGCCGATGGTTCTGCTTGCGCTGACGGGTCGCCGACCGGCATTGGCCGCGGACCACCGCCGCCACCGCCCGGCCCACCGCTGCCGCCCAGCACTTGATTATGATCCCAAGAAAACCAGGTCAATTGATCGGTGGCGGGGTTGTGATAGAGATAAAAATTATGACTCATTCCCCCATACGTATCCCAATGTTGAATAGTTGCACTGAGAGCCAACCATTTCAGAAAACTATTGACATCGAAAACCGCCTCTAAATCCGAGCGCCACGCTTCCGGGTCGGTGGTACGCTGCGGGGAATGAAGGACGTTATAAAGATTTTCAATATCGCTCCAATCCGCCTCATCCTCATTATTTTCCTTCTGGAAACTGGTTTCAATCTGGTCAAACGTGCCTTCGGCTAAGCTGGCACCACCGCCGTCGCCTTCATAGATATTACCTTTGTCATCGCCAAAGTAATGTTCGATAGCCGTATCATCAGGCACCTCAACAGCCGTGTATAATCCCAAATCTACCGGCCCTTCGCCATAATCAAGCGTGATGTTATAGTAACCCGTCTCCGAAGCAGCCAAACCGGCAGCTTCTAGAAGATCGTAAGTGATGGCGTTATTCATATAGGTGCTATCACCAAAATCATTGGCTAAGGATAGCTGCTTAAAACCATAAAAACGCTGGTTATCGATTTCAGGATAAATATCTTCAAATTCATCAAAATCTAACTTGAGCGGCAGATTAGATGAACCACTATTCCACGAACTCATCAGCGATGAATTGCCTTTATAACGGACACCGACATTAGTCCAGATATTGCCATCAAATTCGAGCGTTGCCGGCACCCACATCGGGTTCTCTCCGCCACCAAAGCCGGGACCACCGAAACCGCCAGGCCCGCCACCCCCGGATCGCCCAAAGGCTTGACCGGGAGGATTTCCTTCGGCCAATTCCGGCGGCGCGAAGCCTGCCGGGGGTGGATCGCCTGCCGGAGAGCCGTTTTCTTCCGCTTCAGAGTTAGAATTACCAGGCCGTTGGAAATCTTCCGGTAATGGTTCGTTATTTTGTCCAAAATTCGCGCCGGGCGGTCCTCCGCCGCCGGGACCGCCTCTGCCGCCGCGCGTACCTGGCTCGCCGTATAATTCGATCATATTGGCTTGCATAGCTGCCCAATCTTCCGGATCGATAGTAATCGTTATCTCGTTAACCTTATCTTGCGGGAAAACGATATCGTAATTGGGGTCGGCTTTGTTGCTGTGGCTTTCTTCGCCCCAACCAGCCGGACGTTCGCTGGTTTCTGCGTCATCGTCACGCTCAGCCGTGGCTGTGCTCGTTTCAGCCGCAGTGGCTACCTCTATCGGTTGATTTGAAACGGCAGCCGCACTGCCGGTACTTTCAGCCGGGGGTGATGAACAAGCCGACGTTATCCATAAAACGACAGTTACAATTAAAATGAATTTACTGAATTGCATCGTTTAGCCCTGTTATAATCGCGTGCTCTGTATTAAATAGAGATTGAAAGTGATGGTGTGTAGCTGTTTTATAAAGGGTAACAGTTAAATATGCAGATTTGATGCAGAATTGTTTGATTTGTTGTTAAGATGGCTACTTCTTTCTAAAAAAAGTGGCGAGGGCTGGGGTAGCACCGATTAAACTGAGGAAAGGAGAGATACTGAGGATCGACAAAATAATAGACAGAACCTTCGGCAAGATTTACCGAATTATGAAAAATAAAATCGTGATAATCTTGTTAATTCTGTCTAATTTTCTTCACCACAGTTTAATGCCGAGCTACCGTGGCCCATCTTGCTATGTGCAATTATTTCTTTGCCGTCACCACGTTCGATAGGTAGCGCATCGTTTCTACTGCTGACAGTGGGAAAGAGAGAAGAGTTACTTACCGTGCAGCCGTTTGATGCCCGTTGCAAAACGGTCTAAAGTTTGCGAAATAACGCCGCGCGGCAGCATGACCTCGATCAGTTGAAACCGGCCTCGCTCTTGACCCGCCTGATCGAGCGCTTGCTTGAGTTCGGCCCGCGTGGTGACGCGCACACCGCGCCCGCCGAGCGCATCGGCCAAAGCGGCGAACTGCCAATCGTCTAAATTATTAAATGCCGATGTTGGCTGGAACGTACGCAGCATTTCCCAACTGGAATTATTAAACAGGATCACAATCGGGTCCCAACCGTAGCGACGGCAGTTGCCCAGCTCCCAACCGGTCATTTGAAACGCGCCGTCGCCCACTAAAATCAAGGGACGCCGTCCGGTAGCGGCTTGCACCCCTAAACCGGCCGGAATACCGAAACCCATTGTGGCGTAATAGCCGGGCGCTACCAATTCGGTGTTTTCCATATCGAGCGCCGTAAAAAGGCAGTCGCCAATGTCTGAAGCGATGGGCATACGGCCATGGTCGGCCATAAAATCGTTTACGGCCGTGGCGATATCGGTTGGGGATAGCGGTGCATCGTCGGCCTGTAAATGGCGGGGATACGTGTAGCCCGACTGCGACGGTAACGGTTGAACATCGCTGCCCAGACGCTGAAGCAAGGCATCGACCAAAGCCGACAGCGGAATATGGGGATAGGTATGAAAACCGAGGCTGACCTGCCCATCGACGGCATCGATCATATAGCGCCGGGCAATTTGTTTGTG
>JAGRBY010000238.1 GCA_020433835.1 Anaerolineae bacterium
TGATGTTACAGGCGACCAATTTCCCCTTGCCCACAACAGAATTTCTTTGTCGGAAATAGGAGATTTAACGAATACCTCATCACTAAATATTTTTGTTGTTTCTGGACAACGTTGTGGATATTCGCCATCAAAGAATTTTTTTGAGATTATCTCTTTTTTTTGAGTGTCAATCAACATGGCAACTCTATTAATAACTTTTCGTTCTGTTGATTTAAGATTGTCATATTCACAGGTTTCTATAGTTTCTGTAGTTTCAAATACACACACCAAAGTTTTGGCCTCTGAAAGAGAATTTGAATGGCCTTCAGGTTCAAAAGATGAAGGAAAATAGGACCGTTTGAGCTTACTATCAGAAAACAAAATAAACCAAACTGGACCATTTACTTCTTCTCCTAATTCTAATTCCAGATTCGAAGATCGTCGACAAAGAGCTAAATTTGGAGCATCAATAGCCTTCTGTGTACTAGTTGCCGCAATATTAATAGCTTGCTGTGTGCTTCTTTTCTGAGTGTCGATAGCCTGTTTAGTACCTATTGCACGAACAGTCTCTTGTCTTTCAATTTTCCCTGTTGCTGTAGCGTTAATACTCTCAGTTGCTTGTATCGCTTGTTGTGTACTCTCTATTGCCGTTCTAGTTGCCCTTTCTTGTACCCGTTGTGAAGATTCGTATTGCTGGAATAAAACGAGAAAAACACAACATATAAATGTAATGAATAATGCCGCCATCAAAACAGGTCGCTTTTTCTTTCGTTTTTGTCTCTCCCACTCGCTCATTCTTAACTTCCTCCATTCAGGAATGGAAATTTATGAGTTTTAGAAAATTGATTTAGCCGCCCAGTAGGGTAGCAGCGGCCTGTTGTCAGCCCTCCGCCCCCTAGAAACCGCCCATACGACTTTCACCGTAAGCGGCTTGAGCCTTTCAAACGCCCCGTTGGATTGGACAGGACGCGATCATTCAACGGATAACTTCAAAACAAATGACTATGCCAGACTTCGAGCAGGTAGAACTGCATAAATAGATCGAGATGACGCCCCAACCGCTCAATCAACACCGCCGCCCCTTACTCGGCCTCGGCGTGACCGGCGGGCCAGACCAGTAGTTGCCAGCTTTTGTAAACCTCATCGTATAGTTCCAGTACTATGAGTATGCCTTCGTCGGCCAGATACTGTTCGGCAAATTGTCTGGTTGAATATGGTACTTTACTTTCCCTTCAGGATGACCAGGTCGAGGGTGCCCCACTCGATTCCTGTTTGCCAGGTCGGGTCGGCGGCGATAATCTGCTCCAAAGGCGTTTCCAGAGCAAAAAAGCGATTTTGGAACGAGCGGTTAGCGGGCGCAGCAGGTTGTCTTTTTTGAGGATCAATGGCACAATCACCATACTACAGCCTCGACCGAAAATCCTAAGAAAAGTTCAAGAATAGTTTGTGAATTTTATCAATCCTGGGAGAGGTCGTTATGAGTCCGCCACAAAACTCACATCCCCAACCCTATCATCGCTTTAGCGATAGACAACACCCGGAGCATTATCGCCGGGCAGAAATCCAGGCTCTTCAACAAGCTATAAAAGCCAAGGAAAACCGTCTGGTGCTGGGCTTACCCGATGTCGGTCTCTCTAATCTGCTGCGGTTTCTGGTAACGCGCACCGATTGGGGCGAGCGCTCGGTGACGTTTGCTTATTTACATTGTGGAGCGTTGGGCAGATGTTTGGATCGAGACGGTTTCTTCAATGAAATTACGCAACAACTGGCAGCGCAAGGTCTGGGGCAAGCACCACCCCCGAACAGGCAAGGATACGATGGTCTTAGAGCGTTTTTGGAAAGTATCGAACGAGACCTATTAGATCGAATAGTCGTTGCTGTGGACAAAGCCGATGATCTACTCAAGCAGGCCGACCAAGCCTTCTTTTTGCAGCTAAAAGCACTGACCGATCTAAACAAAGGGGTGTGTTACGTGTTTGCGGCTAACCTGGAGATGCACTATGTGGCCGGGCCGGATAATCCGCTGTTTGCCGGCCGAGAACAGCTTACAGGGCCATTTAGCGCCCAAGATTTTGCCGGAGCCGTTGCAGAAGAAGCCCAACGGCTGGAGGCAACTTTCGATGCCGATGCCCGAAATCGTCTAGCCCACTTAACCGGCGGTCATCCCGGTCTGCTGCGGGCAGTCAGTTCGGCGGTAATTTTTGAAGGGCTGGATTTGGGCCAAACAGAGTCGGATATCGAACAACGGCTGTTGGCACGCAGTGAGGTACAGCACCGCTGCCAAAAGGTTTGGCGTAGTTTGAGTTCCAAGCAACAGACCGCCCTCCATGCGGTGAGCGCAGGCGAGTCAATCGAGCCAAAAACGCTAATTTGGCTTCAAGCTGTGGGGTTGGTGCAAGAAAAAGACGGATGTTATCATCTTTTTTCTTCGCTGTTTCAACAGTTTATCGCTGCCTTGAAAAGCGAACACGAGGCAGTGCTGCCAGCTATTACCATCAAAAAAGCGGTCACCAAGCCTTGTAAAGGGCAGCAGGTCATCGTCACGGGAACGGTTTATAAAGGCAAGCAAAAGGTTCACGTTTCCGCTTTGGAACTCAGGTTGATTGCGTGTCTTCAGCAGGAGCAACGGGTGTATACAAAAGACGAAATCGCGGCCTATCTCTATTGTGAAGATGAAGAGACAGATAACGTTGAGACGGCTATTTTCAACCTGATTAGCCAGGTACGGCGAAGATTGGGCGATAAGCGGTACATTAAAAATCGCCACGGGCAGGGCTATGAGTTTCAGAGATAAGGGTTACATGCGGGCTTCTAGCTGCTCGCATAGCAGGCTAGCCGACACAAAAGCGTACAGCTTTTGCCACGGGCTACGGTCTCGATAGTAAAGAATTGGCAGAGTGGCATGCAGCAGCGCTAAATAGTAGGGGCGGGCATCTGAGCCAATAATATTGTAACGTTGGGCTTCACGGCGCAGTAATTGCACAATACACCAAGTCTTGCGTTCCTGTTCGGTTGTTAGGATGGCCGGTGGTGGCTCGGAATCAACCGGATTCAGGGGAAGCAGCGCTGTTTCGCTTGCCCTGAGACCCTCTAGCCCCAAACGTTGCAGTGACTCATCGGCCAAAAGGCCAAATTTAAGATCAGCCTCCAATCGGGCAATATCCTGGACCGTGGGGCCAACATGAACATGAGGAAAATCGATCAACCGTATTTTTGGCGCGTCTCCATCCTCGATCAAGATATTTCCGGCGTGAAAATCGCCATGGACAATTGAATCTTGACGATGTTGCACACTCCAGACATCGAGCTTTTTGGCTTCGAAGACCTCCAGCAGCCAATTGAACGGGTTTCGCAACGGCTTACCCAGATCGAGATCCAGATATGTTGTTGAAAAATCAAGGTTTTCTAAAGTAGCTACCTGCTGCTGCCGACCAACGGCCTGTAATTCTTGTTTCATCACGCTGCGGTATCGCGACAAACGGTTATATTCATCATACAGACTGCGCAAGCCGCCACGCCGACAGTCTTCGGGCCACCCGCGCCGCATAAGCCACCACGGTTCCAGCACGCTAAAAATCTGCTGGATAATACCGGCAATTTGTGGCTCACCATGGCTCAAATAGTAATCACTAAAGGTTTGTAACTGCTTGAGCGCTACCGGATCGGTACCTCGACCAACAAAATTGTAAGCTATCACGCCCCAATCTTCGGTTCCCATGGTTCCGTAACGCTGGCGCGGTTCCCAGGCTTCGCCGGGGGTATTGCCCAGAAACTCTCGAACACAATGTTGGTAATTTCTTATCTCGCGGTTAATGTTTGTCAGGCTATCGAATTTCCAGACCAACGGTGTAATATTTGGACTAATAGTCAAAAGAAACGCGCCGCCCTTGAGTTTGGCGCCGCGAAAATATTTCAACAAACGAATTTCGTCGTAGGTATTATAATGGCGCTGGGCGGTGGAGAGGATAAGCTGAACTTGCTCATCCAAAATTTTACGATCTTCTTCCGAAGGATTAAACAATTGCCAGCGATCAACTAAGTGAGCCAAACCTACTACCCGAGGTAAATGCGAAGAAACCGAGTCATCTCGGCTTAAAGGTATCGGCCCTTTGTCACTTTGAAGATCATTCAGTGCCAAGCCTATAAAGAAAACCGCCACGCCCAACAGCCCCACTGCCAACGCCGGCCCCGGATGTTCATACGAAATATCGGCCAACCAAAACCATACACCTAACACCAGTAAAACAGTGGCTGTAAAACCACTAAAAAAAAGGGGTTTACTTACAATAGGGCGTACTTTTTGCCAGACAATCCGCATAGCTCCCCCTCTCGATAGCTTCGCTCAAAAAAATAATAATGCAACCGCTTATGCTTGACAAATCAGAGGATTTTCATAAGCTTTTCACAAAATTTTATCATTGGGATAAGGTATTATTGAGCATGCATAGGTTTCTGATGGTTTGAGAACCTTTTGCTTTTACCAAACCAAATTCAAACAATAATTGACAATAGGGACAGTATGACACGGTTTGTCCCTGCTTCACCTTCTCCCCCGTACATCGTCCACGAAAAAAAATCCCCTCAAAGCATCAACCTTATTTATCGAGAAGAGGACTACGATGCTGTCGAACATCACCAGACCAAAATGGCAAATCGCGCTGCCGGTCGCCTTGCTGATCATCTTAATCATTCCCGTACTGACCTGGCCTCAGTTCAATGCTTGCAATAACCAAGGTCCACTACGACTGTCGATTGACGTTAACGGCGATTCGATGTCGCGAGTATCGGGTCAACTGATGGGCGAGGGGGCCGCTCGCTATCGATCTGAGGGCACAAAGGTAGTGCTTTATGCCAAAACCGATTTATGGTACAACACCACCCAGGAGAGCGTTGAGGGGGTAAAGATGGAGCAAGGGCTGGGTATCGATTGCTCCTGGCAAATTGACCGGGTTCATGCCGGGCAGATGTACGCCGCCTTTTTGGTTAGCGATAATTACCGCCCACCTAACACGATTCCAAAAACCAGCAATATCGATCTGCCCCCACTGACAATTGATGGCACCGATATTTTGGCCTGGTCTCTCTGGAGTGCGGCCAATCCCACGGGCAATCCTGACCCGGCGCTTCTTTGGCCCAAAAACCGACGGCTGGCTATCGCCTGGCTCATTCGACAAATCACCCCTAACCAAACCGTTCCGCAGCCTCTAACCGATAGAGCCGGACTAATTATCGGCTATGCCTTGCCCCAAACGGATGAAAACTACCCCTACCTCTTTTCGCGCTCTTGGATTTTTGATGATGCTTCGGCCGGAATAGCCTTCACCGCTAACGACAATTTTGGTGAGGCCCAAGCCATCTTAAATGCTTTAAAGGGGCAGGTACAGACCGACGGCAAACTCGGCTTCTCTTATAATACGGATAACGACTGGTTCCATGAATACTATCGCTCCGGAGCCATCGCTTGGGTAGGGTACGCCCTTGTTTTTTATCAGCAAAAAACGGGCGATGCTCAATCGCAAGCAGTGGCGGAACAGATTGCCGCCTACTTGCTCTCGCTACAAAATCAAAACCCGGACAGCCCCAGCTACGGAGCCATCCAAGATGACCCTGCCGTCTCATCATATAGCACCAGCCAAAACATCATGATGTACTTTTTTCTACGAGACCTAGCCCGTTTAACCAGCAACGACCTCTACCAGACGAGCGCAGAGCTTATAAAAACAGCGCTACTCGAACAGCATTGGGATAATAAACGGGGCCACTTTGTTGTGGGGGCGGATGACACCGCTGCCGGTTTAATTGAAAGCAACGCTTTAGGAGCACTATTTTTAGAAGCCACTGGACATCCGGAAAAAGCCCAACTCAGCTTGAATTTTGTCGAAAAGAGCTACCAGCCGGTTCTAGGATCAGGTTCGGTAGATGGTTACGCCCCCTATCCGGATCGCAGCACTGTCTGGAGCCAGGGATCACTTCAAGTCGCTCTAGCCCATCGCCGTTTGGGAAACATCACAAAAAGCCAAGCCATTTTGGCAGAAATTATTAAGTTACAAGATGATGAGGGCGGTGTGGCTTACGCCATGCCAAAGGCCACCATCGCCGGTACGGACGAGGTTTTCCAGGAGTGGCCCAGCGTAGCCGGCACCACCTGGTTGGCCATCATCTTGGCTAATGATGAGCAATTCTTGGGACCCTAAAACACAAACAAAAGGGTTTGGACGTGTACGGAGTCGCAGATTTATAGGGAGAGAGAAGTTGTAGAGAAAAAGGTTGCGTGCTAATATCCACCAGGAAATAAGATGGATCAATGCAACGCCTAATCATCGTTACTACCACCATATTAATATTCTGCTCGATCTATCCACCCCAGGTGCTTCTGCCTTTCTTTGCCGAACGCTATGCCATCACCGAATCGCAAGCAGCGCTGCTCACGGCCACTTCTATGATTCCGCTGGGCATCGCACCGCTGTCATACGGCTACATTCTCGAATCGATGTCGGCGGTAAAGCTGCTGAAGTGGTCGATCTTAGGGCTGGCGGTGTCGCAGTTGGCCTTTGTACTGGCCGAAATGCTGACCGACTCGTTTGCTTTGCTGATTATCATTCGCTTCGGGCAGGGGTTACTGCTGCCCGCCGCGATGACCTCACTGATGACCTATCTGTCCGGGGCCAGCGAGGGCAAGCAGTTGCAGCGCTCGATGTCGATTTACGTGGCAGCCACAATCGTCGGTGGCTACGCGGGTCGGTTGCTAACCGGCATAGCTGCGGAGTACGTGGGCTGGCGCTGGTACTACTTTGCCCTAACCACGCTGTTAGTTGGCAACTTTGTGGCGCTGGGATGGCTCAAAAAAGAGATGGCGGTCAAAGCCGGGCGGCCCAGTCCGCGCATTATACTCGATGCCCTGCGCGGCGGTGAGTACCTCAAAATCTATGGCGTTATCTTCTGCGTCTTTTTTGTCTTCTCCAGCTTTTTGAACTACCTGCCCTTTCGCTTGACCGCATTGTGGGGCCATCCCTCGGAGTCGACCATCGGCTTTATGTACTCGGGTTATTTGGTCGGCGTGATTATCTCATTGATCTCGCCGCGCCTCGTTACTATGTTTGGCAGCGCCATTAATGCTATTCTCGCCGGGTTAATCACGTTTGTCCTTGTTTTGTTGGTAACCATGACCAGCAGTACGGGGCTTCTCTTTAGCGTACTGCTTCTCTTCTGCGGCTCTATGTTTCTGGTCCACTCGGTCGCCGTGGGGCTGGTCAACCGGCTGGCTACCGAGAACAAGGGCGTGATCAACGGTCTGTACATCGCCTTTTATTACAGCGGCGGCGTGCTCGGCTCCTACCTACCAGGGCTAATTTATGAGCGCTTCGGCTGGTCGATTTTCATTTTGACATTGTTCGCCGTCGCCGCTACCGGTCTAATTATTGCCCTCACATACAAGTTTAGAGAGGGAAAACAAGTTTCCCCTTGGCAGACAACAGCCTCAACGGCCCATCATCAAAAAACGCTGGATGGATAGTTGGATGGATGGATGGATGGGTTGATAGTTAGTTGATCAATTACCAGCCAACTATCCAACTATCAACCCCCTCACACAAACTGACACAACTCATTGGCAATTTGCAGCGATGCCTGAGGCCGGGCCAGTCGAGCCGCGTTCCGCGACATGTACTGTAAGGTCGGGTTGCCGGGCGTCATCCACTCGCAGATGAGATGGGCTATGTCGAGCGGTTTGCGGGCATAGACGCCGGCTTCGTGCTCCTGGACGTAAGCCACGTTGCCTGTTTCCTGACCGGGGATGTAACCTAACAAAACCGGTGGTAGACCGGTAATGAAGGCTTCGCTGATGGTGCCGGGACCGGCTTTGGTGACCAGCACGTCCGAAGCACGCATCAGATCGGGCATATTATCGACAAAGCCATAAATGTGGGTGGGGATTTCCCAGGTCACGGCCTCCAATTTATGCTTTAGGGATTGGTTACGCCCGGCCACGATAACCAATTGGGCTTGCGGTGCCTGCTGGGCAATCTCACGCGCCACCTTATAGATTTTGCCAAAGCCTTCGCCGCCGCCCATGACCATGATTGTATAGCGGTCAGTCAGCAGGCCAAGCTGTCGGCGGATAGCGGTCTTATCGCGGTTCGAGGCTATGAACTTCAGGCCGACCGGCTGACCGCAAACCACCACCTTCTCCGGCGGCATACCGAACTTGAGCGCCCGGTCGCGGGCTTGATCGGTCGGGACAATGCAGCGTGTCACCTCCGGACAAATCCAAGAGGGATGGAAGGTGACCATATCGGTAACGATAGTTATAAAGGGGACATTCAATCCGGCGGCTCTGAGCCAGGCCATACCCAAATGGTTCATCATCGGATGCACCGAGACGATCAAATCGGGCCGAACCTTACCTAAATATTTGGCTCCCGATTTTACTAAAAAAGGAAAAATCAAGATGAAGAGAAGGTTCTGCACGTAAGCATAAGCCGACATACTCCATAACACCCGCCATAGAGGCAGGCCTGGCCCGGTAATCCAGCCGTAAAGATTGGGCATACGATTAAAGGGCCAAGGGGTATGATTTTTCCACATATCTTCGATGATAATGGTGTAGCGTTGGGGGTAAAGATGGTGAACAGCTTCTTCGATGGCTTGGGCCGAAGCACGATGGCCGCCGCCGGTATCCGACATGAGGAAAAGAATGGTCCTCTCCAAGGTTGCTCTCTCCTTTGTGAAAAATTCGACAGGCTTTCTTGGGTGACCATTATATAGCAAAATCGTGAAACAGATATAATTTTACGAGTCTATTTAGCGTCGGCTGAGTTTGACCAGGTAAAAGTTGAGCGGGTTTCAACTTAGGACAGTCCCCGTTTATAGAAACACTGAAGCACTGAATGGAATGATGTCACTGAAGGTCGTATTTCAACCTTACAGGCTTTTGTTGCCATAGGCCGTAAGTTGAGGGTCAGTGTTCTCATTTTCCTCATAACTTCAGTGTTTCTATCTCGCCCATAACCAAATCTCACCCGATAAAATCGGCCAAGTTGTGAAGAGAGGCATTACGTGTTAAAATTTAAACAAATAGAAAGGCGCACCTACGGCGTGCGGCCTTTTGCGACGAGGAAGTCCTCCCGCACGGAAACTGTTCGTGCCGGAGGACTTTTTATTTCTAGCCTATTTCATTACCACTCTTTATTTTATGAAAGCGAGTATTGCTATGTCAACCCAACTTCCCCTGCTCCACCACACCATCACCACGCGCCTTCACGATAGCGAGCAGGATGCCTGGGAATTCGTTTGTCCGACCTGTGGCTATCGAGCGCATTATTTTGTTCCAGATGGCGATAGCCCACCCTATCTAAAAGTCATCAGCCCCGGCAATCCCAAAGCCCGCCATACCAGTAATTGCAGCCGATCCACGTCGGTTAAAGCGCAGCCCCGTGTTATCGAAAACCATATTGAAAACGATAATGATGAACGGGGCACGCTGCATCTGCGGCAGCAAATAGAAGAGCTGCTTAAAGATGTCGATATGGGCGACTTTGGACTCGGCCTGCACTAACGCATCGGTAAAATCCCATATTTTTTGCACTCAATTTTGAGGCAACACACGCAACTTTTCCACAGACCACAATGTGGTGCTCTCAACACTATCTCCCTACCTCACCCATCTCGGATGTCTACCCCGCCGTAGATTTGCGCACAATTTAACGATAGCCAACATTCATGGTATCTTTCAGCAGACAAATTCGTACTGTGCAGCGGCATAGCCCTGCAAGGAGGATACACATTTATGGCTTGGTACCAACACACCTTTCGATTACCGTCCTTTCGACGCGTGCTCGCCGTGCGAGTAATCGCGCCGGCCGTCCGCGCGGTCTTGGGCTAGCGACACCGCCGCCGCTA
>JAGRBY010000239.1 GCA_020433835.1 Anaerolineae bacterium
TGCCGATAGCGTAGGGGCTTATCTCATTATGGATATGGCCCACATTGCCGGCCTGGTTGCTGCCGATTTGCATTCCGACCCGATCCCTTACTGCGACGTAGTGACCTCAACTACCCACAAAACCTTGCGCGGTACACGCGGGGGGCTTATCCTCTGCAAGGCACAGCACGCGAAAGCCATCGACCGGGCTGTTTTCCCCGGCATTCAAGGTGGGCCGTTAATGCACAACGTGGCGGCCAAAGCCGTCGCTTTTCACGAAGCGCTCCAGCCGGAGTTTAAAACATACCAGCAAGCCATTTTAGACAATGCCCAAATGCTGGTCAAAACGTTAATTGAAGGTGATTTACGCATCGTCAGCGGTGGCACCGACAATCACCTGATGCTGGTCGATTTGCGACCGGCCGGCATTACCGGCCAACAGGGTGAGGATACGCTTCACGCAGCCGGTATCACCATCAACAAAAACCTCATTCCCTTCGACCCCCAGCCGCCGCGCGTGACCAGCGGTATTCGTCTGGGTACCCCGGCCATAACCACACGTGGCTTCGGTTTGGAAGAAATACGCGTGGTCGGCAAGTGTATTGTTGATGCGGTCTACAACGCTGATGACGAAGCCAGGTTACAAGAAATCCGCAAAGTAACCGCCGAGCTTTGCTCGCGCTTCCCGGTGCCCGGTTTAGAGTAAACTTTTGGCTCACCGGAGCAACAAAGCTTGCTTTGTCAACCCGCCTAAAAAAGGGACGCAGATTTTCGCCGATGAACGCCGATAGGACTAAAAATCAGCGTCAATCTGCGTTTATCCGCGTCCCTTTATTTTTTGTCTACTTCATCTGACCCTCAGGGCCTTTACATCACCCCGGTTAAATCAGCCAACTGCCTCCGTACGTGCTCAGGCTCCGTAAAGTGAATGGCCTGCATCCCAATGCGCTTGGCCCCTTCGACATTCTCTATAAAATCATCAATAAAAAGCACCTCAGCCGGAGCGGCTTCAACGCTTTCCGCCGCCAGATGATAGATTCTGGCATCCGGCTTCATAATGCCTACTTCTGATGAGATGATAACGCCATCGAAAGTATCGAGAAACGGATAAACATCGGTCCACAACGGGCGAGCATCATCGGCAAAGTTGCTCAATATCCCGGTGCGATAGCCGGCCTCGTGTAGACGCCGCACGTGCCCGACTAAGTCCTCGTTAAGCGCATCGCCGGCGAAAAAATCGTGCCGCATTCCCTGCAAATCGGCCTGATTGAGATCGAAATGCTCACCCAGCCAACGCCAATGCTGTTCGTATGTCTTTTGGCCCAGCTGCGCCTGGCGGCCTGAGTCCCCGTTAAAGACAAGGTTTTCAAACGCCCAGCCATCCATACCCAACTTTGTCGCCCACTTCTCGCGCCCGGCTCGGCTTTTTGTTCGGATTAATACCCCTCCGACATCAAATAGTACGGCCTGTATCATATTTTTACTTTCCATGCTTTATCGTCCGGCCTACCAATATTTAGGGTAATGGTTGTAATACCAGCCGCCATAGTAAGAGTAGGTGCCGTAATTATAGTTGGGACGGCCATAGTAATGGGGCTGACCATAATAAGGCTGATAGTAGGGTTGGTAATACGATTGCGGTGGGCTGGCATAGTTTCTACAGCACGGCGGTTGGTGGTAAACGGGTGGTTGCTGGCAGCAGTAGCCGTACCCATAACCCGGACCTTGACCGGGGCCGGAGTGCATCCGGCTGTCGAGCCGCAGTTTGGCCCACAGTGGCGGTTGACCATTAGCCAATCCCATCACCAATACAGTTGAGGTTGAGCCGGAAGGCAGCGTGGCCCAGGGCACATCGAGCACTACATCACTGCTACCGGCGGAGCGAATTTCTAAGGTGTACCGGTTAGCATCGACGGTGATATAATTGGACGCGGATTTGAAGGCAACACTGCTGGCCAGTACATCGCCATCTTTGACCGCCACATCAACCGCCGGCGCATCGGGCGAAACGTGGATAAAGCGCACCTTGGCCTTGCCTGCTTCGGGCGGGGTATTGTCATCGGTCAGCACCAGCGCCTCAGAGTTGGCTGCCAAACCCACTATGGCGACCGTGTAATCCGTATCCTGGGCCACATCGATATCGTGGCTGATGACCTCGACTTGATACGCATCAGCCGGAGTGACCTTGATGGTGTGATGACCCGCCGCCAGCGGCATATAAAAGGACATATCCCCAAAGCTTAGGTATCGAAAGACGGGCCGGTCATCAACAAAAATTCTGATCGCCGGCGCATCGGGCGAAGCATGGATAACCCGCACTCGCCCCGTATTTTCCGGCGCATAACCACCGTCTTGGGCCTGCGCCATCGGCACAGAGAAGATGGATAGAGCCAATACCGCCATTGCTACCAGCATTACGAACCGTTTCATAAGCCTTGCCTCCTCACGATTTTTGGTGAAGTTAAGTAGAGTTACTAGGGAAGAATAAAATGTTACTTTTCTATTTTAGTGTAGATAACAATACAGTATCGTGCAACTCGATAGAGCGATTTGGAAGCGTTGGGGGGGCGAAACACTGAATCACTGAGGTTAATGATGCCCTGAATAAACGCTTTTATTACAACGTTTCCGGCTTATATTGTTACTCCCCTGAGTTTGCGTAGAGGCAAAAAAGTCAGTGAAATCAGCATTTTCATCATTTCAGTGTTTCAACCGTCACCTTATCCACCGCCGCCGCCAGCGTGCGCGTATCGGGGCTGAGACCGATGCGGAGATAGGCTGACCCTTCGCCTTGCGCTTGCAGCGCACTCCCGCCGGCTGCCCCTTTAACGCCGATAGCCGAGAAGGGAGGGGTAAGTCCATCCGCCTGCACGCCAACGCTTTCCAGTGCGGTAACCACCTCCGGCGTCAGAAAAGCCGTCGCGTCGAGACCCTGAGCCGCCACAATCACAATCTGCCCATCAGCCACCTGGTCGATGAACTCCGCCAGCGCGTTCGCTTCGAAGGTGTTGGCAGCAGTATCGAAGCCGCGCATCGACACAACCTCGCCGGAGTTGGGCGCAACCACCGCCACGTTAAGCCCCCGGCGATGGGCCGAGGCATCGACTGCCTCTGGCGCGTGGCCGACGGTAATAAAGGCCAAGTCGGCTCCGCTGTTGACCTCCAAATCAACCGGCGTTTCGAAACCCGTCTGGCCGATAGCCAAGTTGGTGGGCAAAACCTGGCGTGGTTGGGCCGTGTGGGCGAAATGAAGGGTCAGCCGATTGAGGCCGTTGACCAACTCTGCTTCGGGTAGCGATGTCTCTATAGTTTGCCAGCCGTCGTGGAGCGGGTAACTGCCCACGGTAGCACCGTTCAGCCGCAGTTCCACCCGCTGCTCCGGGGCACCGGGATAGCTAAAGGGCGCGATTTGCAAAGCAATCCGCCGATCACCAGCACCGCGCACCGGCACAAAGATTTCGGCCTCGGCGGCGGTGGCCCAGTTGCCGCTGGCATCGAATACCGTTTCATTACCGGCCCAGCCATAGCCGCGATAGGGATCGCTCGTCCAATCGCCAAAATCAATAACGAGTGCATCGGGGATGGCCGCCTGCTCAACGGCAAAGGCCTGCACGCCGGGCGACTCATACACCGGCTCCGGTTGGTGGGGAATAAGGTCGAGCGCCAGCATTCGCGTAGAGAGATAGGTATCCTCATACGGCTTACGGAACGGTATCGGCTCGTGAATAACCAGATACTTGATATTGTAGAGCGCCATCAAATCGGCGGCCTGTTGGCGAGCTTGCGCGAGGGTTGTCTCATCGACCGGGCGATACAGTTCTGCCTCGGTAATGGCTCTAAAGAGGGGAATGGCGGCGTAATAATCAAACTTGAAATGCGGATTGCGCGACGTATTGCCGCCGAGCATCGGCCGCTGATGCACCGACTGATAATATTGCAGTTGCGTCCGTTCGGCCCCCAA
The DNA here is from genome assembly GCA_020433835.1 of Anaerolineae bacterium. The sequence continues at coordinate 3,941 of JAGRBY010000239.1, forward strand.
TGTGCCGTAGCTGTTGCGCCAGCCGAGCGGCAGTTGCATCAGCGTGAAATCGTCCGGCTCCGCCCCGATTTGGGCGTACACATCCGGCACGCGGGCATCGGTTAGCGGCAGGGGCAGGCTGAACTGATCGAACAGCAGCAGAACCAGCAGAAGTGCGGTCAATAACGAGGCGATAATCCGGCCGGTCGGTTTCGATGCTGTTTCCGGCTGAACTTTTTGAAGTAGCCAGGCCGCCCCGTAGCCCACCAGAACGGCCAGCGCCAGCGTCAGCGGAATCCCAAAGCGGTTCGGCACGCGGTTGGCGTTGAGCACCGGTATATAATGAAGGAGCGTGAAGGGCAGAGGGAAAGTAACCTCGATACCGTCGAGGTCAAAGCGGTTCTGGCCGTTAATGGTCAGCAGTGGTCCCAGGCTGAGAATGGTGAAGATAACCACGCTCCACAGCCACACTTTGGCCACGCGTCGGCGCACCACCACGCCAATGAGCGCGACGACCAGAATACCGTAGCCCAAAAACAAGGTGTTAGCATCGCTAAAGCGGCTGTTCCCTTCGATCACCGCCCGCAGCTCACCCACCCAATTGCCCCCGGCCAGCGGATGGAGCGGCGTCAGCGTCACCAGCCCCACCAAATCGGCGCTGAGCTTCAACCCCTCACCCCAGCCCGGTTCACTATAGGCCGGGTTAAGAAAATCGGGCAGCACCGCCCCAATAAACGGTACCGTCAAAACAAACGTCATCAGCCCAATCCCCACCAACCCCACCAACTGACCCCTCAACCCTAACGGTTGACCGCTACCTGCTACCTGCTTCCCGCTACCTGCTAACCGCTTCCCGCTACCTGCTAACCCCTGCTCGCCCAAAACCACAATCACCGTAATAAACAGCAAAAAAACGCTGTACGTCAACTCGGCATAGATGGCCAACGCCGCAAAGAGCGCCGCCAGCAGTGCATTTTTGAACCGGCCCTGCTGAAGCGTTTTAAGCAGAAAAAGCGTGTAAAACGGAAACCACTGGATAGTCACAAAATTATAATGCCCCAGAGCCACATACATCATCCGGCTGGCCGAAAAGGCGTAGACCGCCCCGGCGACAAAAGCCGCCAAGTAAGGGGTAAGCGAGTCAGTCGATAGCCGATAGCGGTCAGCGGTCAGCAGATAGAGCACCAGCAAAAAGGTGCCGTAGGCGCCGGCAACGTAACCGAACAAAAGGGTGAGATTACTCGCCAGCGGTAGCGACAGTCCTAACTGGAGCGGCAGCCCCAACGCTGCGTTGAACAGATTAAAGGTGTAGGTTGTTAGCTTGATGCCCAGCGGAAAAAAGGTGTAGGTCGTTGCCAGCGGCGTTTGGCCCAGGCTGAGAAGGCTGTGCTTAAACCACCACATATTCCAAATAAAGGTCGACTCGTCAAAAGCCCAGGTCGCCTCGCCGGGAATATGGGTAGTGAGCTGGGCCGCCACCGGCCAGGTTAACCCGACCGTCAGCAAGGTATAGACGGCCAATACAACAAAATGGATCGGTAACTTTTTGGTCATAGCGGGCTATGATACCATCACCGGCGATGATTGATAAATTGGAGGCCATCACGTCACCGCGCGGCGTAGTCAAACCTATTACCTACCCTCGCCTTGTAACAAAGGATAAGGGGTAAGTAGTAGGGATTAGGGGAAAGGCAAAAGAATAAATCCCCCTTCATCTAAAAAGATACGAACGTACCCTTCCGGCGCGGCCAGGGCGAGGGCTTGATCGAGCCGGGCCAGGGCCTGGGGGCTATCGGATTGGGCGTTCCGACCCAGGGGATAGAGCGGGGCTTCAATTCATGGCACCCTGGGCATAAGCCTGTCTAATAGCCGCTTCCAGTTCATGAATTGAAGCCGCCTTTTGCAGACAGGTAGCGGCTCCAGCCTTCTTGGCTGCCTCTATTAGGGCCGAGTCTTGGGTGAAGGTTAAAATGACAACCTGGATGTGGGGATATTGGTGGCGGATAGCCTTTGTAGCAGTCACGCCGTCCATCTCTGGCATTACGTAGTCCATTAAGATGACGTCGGGCTGGAATTTGGCACAGAGCCGGATCGCTTCCTTGCCATTGGTGGCCTGGCCGGCGAATTCTAAATGGTCAAAAGAGTTCAAAAAGAGTATTAATCCATTTCGAACCGCCACATTATCATCAACCAGCATGACGCGAATCGAGCCTCGGTTGCTCATCAAAGTAGTCCTTTCATTAATAAGTATTACAGAATGAAGGTGACAGTTCTGGGGCAGGCGCAGTAACAGATTAACACATAGTTTTACGGAAGACACCCATTACATGGGGGATATTACAGGAGAGAGGTGGCCGATTTTTTTATCGGCCAGTTGGGGGAGGCGGGTACCGGTCAGTTGACCAGGTGGTGTTGGTGGGCTAGGGAGACCGCTTCGGTTCGGCTGCTAACTCCCAGCTTGGCCAGGATATTACTGACGTGGGTTTTAACCGTGGAGCGGCTCACGGTCAGCCGTTCGGCAATATCAGGGTTGCTCAACCCTTTGACCATCAGGGCCAATACCTCACGTTCCCGTTCGGTTAAATCGTGGCCTGGGGGGGGCGGCTGGCCGGCCGCGTTGATCAGGGCTTGCGTGGCTTTGGGCGATAGGCTGGGTTGGCCGGCGTGGGCAGCCCGAATCGCCGCGGCCAAGTCGTCAATTGAGACATTTTTATAAAAGAAGCCCGTTGCTCCGGCCTGCAAGGCGGCCGGCACCAACCCTTCATCTTGAAAACTGGTCAGGGCAATACACCGGATTTGCGAGTTATATTGGCGTATTTCGCGAATGGTTGTCACTCCGTCGGTTTCCGGCATAATCAGATCAACCAAGACCACATCGGGTTGGAGTTGACGGCATAGACGCAGGGCTTCAACCCCATCGCTCGCCTCGCCGACTAACTGCAGGTCATCAAATGCCTCTAAAAAGACGGCCAGGCCACGGCGAACCATGTCGTGGTCATCAACCAAAAGGACCCGGATAGGGATGTCTGAACTCATAGCTTCTCCTCCGGCAGCGTATTCGGCCAGACAATGTTGACCACGGTACCCGCGTTGATCCGGCTGGAAATCTGCAATCGCGCCCCGATGGCCTCGGCGCGCTCGGCCATAATCTGCAGCCCCAGATGGCCCGACGGTCTATCAGCCGGATTGAACCCACGTCCGTTATCGCTGATATGCAGCCGGATCTCATCCGGCCGGCTCACCATCTTCACCGAGATTTGTTTGGCTCGCGCGTGTTTAATAGTATTATTGAGCGCCTCTTGAGCCATCCGAAACAGCGCAATTTTAACCTCTGTTGGTACCGCGTCCTGCCCCTCAACCGTCAGGGTAACCTCAACCTGAGACCGGCCGGCGATGCCTTCCGTAAGCTGTTGCAGCAGTTCCCCCAGGCTAACCTCTTCCAGAGCAGCCGGACGCAGCTCCAGCAGCAGGGTGCGCATTTCGGCCAGCGCGCCTCGCGTCAGGCGATGTAAATCGGTCAGGCTCGACCGCACCAGCTCCGGGTTGCGCTCCCATAGGCGGGGCAGCGACTCGGCGATGACTCTGGCCGAAAAGAGGCTTTGGCTGACGGCATCGTGCAGTTCCCGAGCCAGACGCTGGCGCTCCTCTAAGGCGGCTTGCCGGCGATACTGTTCCTCCAGCTCGGCGGTGCGTTCGGCCACCCGCTGCTCCAGTTCTTGAGCATGACGCCGAATTTGCTCCTGCAGCCGATGCTGTTGAATAGCAATGACCAACTGGCTGGCCACCTCGCCGGCAATCTCTTGGTGCTCGGCCGTAAAATAATGAGGGGTCGCATCCACCAAAAAGAATACCCCAATAAGCTGCTCTTGCATAATAAGCGGAATGGTCAGGCTGGATCGCAGCCCTTCTTTGACCAGTTGCTTGACAGTTTCAGGCGAAGCCGAGTGTTGGTGCAAGCTAAGGTCTGGGATCACCACGGCCTGCCCGGCGGCTAATTGTTCAATCAACTGGTTATGTACCAGCGGCATGCGTTGGCCTGTTTCCAGCAGTGAGTCCGTGTCGCCGTTAAGGGCAAAAATCACCACTTCTGCAGAAACCGTTTCGATTAACGCGATGCCGACCCGCGTGCATGGGATCAGGCGACGGATGCCTTGCAGCGCCGGCTGCATAATGTCTTTGGCCGACCGGGCGGCGACGATACCCTGGTCAATCTCGTGCAGAACGGTCAGGCGTTCATTGTAGCGTTTCAGCGTTTCCTCGGCTTGTTTTTGCTCGGTCACATCTTGCGATGAACCCACTATTCTCAACGGGTTACCCATTTCATCTCGGATCAGCAACCCTCTGGCGTGAACCCACCTGATTGCGCCGGTGTCTTCCCGATATATCCGGTGAACCACATCATACTCTTGGCCGGCCATGGCGTTATCGAACGCCTGGGCGACTTGGGCTTCATCTTCCGGGTACAGGTAGCGATACATCTTATCGGGAATATACGTATTTTGACTCATCCCGTGGAACTCGATAAAGATATCCGACAGGTGAAATTCATTTTGCACCAGGTCAAGCTCCCAACTGCCAATTCGGCCGTACTCTTGCGCTTCTCGCAGTAGACGTTGGCTTTCCTGTAAGGCTTGCTCGGCCTCCCTGCGTTCGGTGATATCCAGTACAGTTGTGATGACACAGGCTTCACCGGCCAGTTCGGTTGATTCGACTGAGACTAATACCGTTAATGGCCGGCCTGATTTTGTGCGTACCTGTATTTCGTTATTACGCGAGGTACCTTGCCGGCGGTACAAGCGGGCGTTTTCAGTCCGTATTTCAGGATCAATCAGATTCAAATCAAGGCTGGTGCGTCCGATCACTTCTTCACGGTTATATTCATACAGGCGCAGGAAACTTTCGTTGACCTCAATAAAAGCGCCATCCGTCCGGCGAGCCAGCATCATCGGTAAGGGACTGCCATGAAAGGCCTTGGCAAAAAGCTCTTTAGATTTTCTGAGCGCGGCTTCCATCCGTTTATGCTCGGTAATATCGCGATTGACCGAAACGGCCCCGGTGGGGTGGCCGTCGTTGTCTTTAAGGATGGACATGGAAGCCTGGATGTTGATCGCTGCGCCATCCTTACGCTTATGCACTACCTCGCCTTGCCATTGCCCCTGCTGCAAAAGTTGGGCGAAAACCTCTTCCGGAGTATTATCAGGATATGAGGTGGATACCACCCGTGGCAGTGGCTGGCCGACCACCTCGGCTGCCGGCCACCCATAAATTTCTTCAGCGGACTTGTTCCAACTCCGGATGTTGAAACTTAAATCCGTGGAGATAATGGCATCGGTCAGTAACTCCAAAACGGTTCGATTAAAGGCATTACTTTCATTCATTGAGAGTCTCAATGCAGTTTTATTGGGTTAGGTCGTTCGGCGGGTAAAGCGGGATTGGGCATGATTTGAGTGGATTGTTGGTCAGTCACATCAATCCTTTTAATCGTAAAGCGTAGTATCCCAAGTAGGCGAAGTCGTAATGAAGCCGATCTAATGGTTCCTCATTATATCACACATCGTTGATGTTTTGTAAGTTCAGGGGTTTTTAGGGATGCGTTTCAGCTATGGGGCGAGGTAGAAACACTGAATTTATGAGGGGAATGAGGCCACTGAACCGCTGCAGGCAGTGTGCTCATCAATCCATTGTCAAGAAAGCCCCCGCGTTGCAAGGCAGAAATCAGTGCAATCATCATTTTCAGTGGTTCAGTGTTTCAATCAGCGCCGGTTGCCCCCCAATAGAAACACCACTGCCATTAAGTTAGTGACTGGCGTTGGCCCCCCTAACCCCCCAGAGGGGGAATTTGATGTCTTTCTCCCCCCCTTTTGGGGGCCGGGGGGCTTAACTTAATGGCAGTGAGTT
>JAGRBY010000023.1 GCA_020433835.1 Anaerolineae bacterium
GGGAACTGCCAATCGACCTGGCTGCGCTGCGATACGTAGGCAATGCAGATGTGCTCACCCGGCACGTGGCCATAAATATCGACCTGACCCCGAGACGGAGTCAATATGCCGGAGATGACGTTGAAAAGCGTGCTCTTGCCCGCGCCGTTTGGCCCGATAACGGCCACACGCTCGCCAACGTGCAGTTGAAAGGTAATATCGCGCAGAGCAGCGGTGTTATTAAAATGCACGCCAATATCTTTCAATTTCAAGACCGGGCGGCTCAAATCGTGCTTGTCCGATGGCGTGCCAATGTGCAAAACGGAGGCAGATTGCGTCAGTTCCATAAAATCATCCTATTTTAAGGCGTCTACAATAGCCTTTGTATTGTAACGAATATAATCAATATAGGTTTCGGCTCCACTGCCGGCCGGCCCTAACGAGCCGGTGTAAAGCGGAACAAGTTGTGTACCGGTGTCAGCGGCCACCTGCTCAGCCAAGGTCGGGTTGACGGATGTTCCCACAAAAAGAGCCGGAGTGTCAAATTCGGCAATAGCTTCCTGCAATTTCGCCATCTCCTGAGCCGATGGTTCGGCGGCGGTGCTGTAAGAAGGGATGACAGCTCCCACAATCTCCAAACCGTAACGGTCGGCGTAATAACCGAACGCATCGTGATCGGTCACCATCTCTCGATTTTCGGGCGGAATGGTTTCGACCTGCTCAAAAACCCACCGGTCCAGATCTTCCAGTTGGGCTTTATATGCCTCGGCATTGGCCTGATAAGTTTCGGCGTGGGCCGGATCAAGTGCGCTTAAAGCGGTCTCAATATTATACACGTAAACGAGAGCATTGTAAGGCGTCATCCAAGCATGAGGATCGACACCATCGTGATGATGGTGATCCGCTTCGCTGTGCTCATCTCCCTCTTCATGGTGTTCGTCTTCCGCGTGTTCCTCATCATCCTTATCAAATGCTTGGGCCTCAACCCCATTCGCTACGCGAATAGCAACCGCTTCGCCTCCGGCATTTGCGATCAACTCATCGAGAAATTCCTCGAAGTTAAGGCCGTTGGCAAAGACAACATCGGCATCAGCGACTGCCGCCGCATCTTGCGGAGCCGGTTGGAAAGCATGCGGATCGCTGCCGGGCGGCATGAGAATGGTCAATTCCACCAGATCGCCGGATACATTCCGGATCATATCGCCGATAATATTAGAAGTCGCCACCACCTGGAGTTTCTCTCCGTCAGCCAACGTCACCGGAGCGAGGTCGGTTACCGCTGTATCCTCGTGGTCTGCATCCGTCTGCGAATTCATCATCTCGGCCTGTTGGTTGCTTTGATCTTGTTGAGCCGATCCACAAGCCACGATGAACAGACTACCAACAATTATAAAAATTAGCGGTACTAACTTTCTAGAGAACATTATACGCCTCTTTCTTACGTAAATGAGATCAAGTATCATTTACCGACAAAAAAATTGGCTTCGTGTCACATCATAACGCAGCCAAAATGAGATATTGTCTCAATTATGAAGTGTAAGGGATGATTTGTCAAATTAGTGTCTTAGACAGAGCAGGGTCTTTTAAGCTTATCTTTGATTTAGAGGGAAGAAAGAATATTGCGCAAAGCTTGGGCTTCGAAAGGATGCAACGGCTGTTCGGTTCCCCGGCCAAGCGCCAGGGCGGCGTCGATCAATTCGGGGGTCAGCAATTTGCGATCCAACCGGGCTTCGATGAGCGACAGGCGCTGGGCCGGAAGATTTGGTCCGGCAGCAGCCAGCCGCACGTGGCCGGTGATCATCAATTCGGGGTGCAGGTCCAGCCGAACGGTACACCCGTACGGTTCGGCAGCGGTGAAGCGATAGTGACCGCCTTCATTGAGCGGCGGCAGGCGCATGAGGTTGAGCGGGAATTGATCGAGCGGCAGGCGAGCGCGGTAGGTCAAAAAGCCGGGCAGGGGAAACACCCGCGTCTCATCATCGATAACTGCATTGACCTCGGCATCGAGCACCAGGAGGCCGGTCAGCAAAGCGTCGATGGCTGGCGAGCCGCTTCGGTGCAGAGCTTCGGCCAGGGTGAGTGAGGCTTCGCTGGACAGATCGAAGTGGGCCAGGATTCTGGGGATTAAGCCATCGGCAAAAACTTGGAGATTTTGATCTTGAGCTAACTGGGCCAGCGTGGCTTTAGTTGTGAGATGCAGTCCATCCGGGCGGACAAGGGTGATAGACATGGGTTCTTTTACTCAAATATTTCCAAATATGCGTCAAGGATGATACTCCATTTCTCAAACAGCATCAAATTAACCGCATCGGCACATAGCCCAAAATTCTATGACCAACTTGTTTTTCTCTCGGACGGCTGGCATAATGTTTATTACACCACTGTAACGATTCCCCGTTCTGGCGGTAACCCGTTTACCATCCTCTAGACCGATTATACCGGTTAGAGCACACTGAAAGATTATATCAAACTATCCACTCACAATAGGCACAATTAAAATGAACCAGTACAAACCTTTTGAAACGCCCGACGGGCGACAGATTACGGTACGCCCAATCAATAAGAACGATGGCGACTTATTGATCGAGTTGTTCCGCAATCTATCGTCTGAAACCAAACGGTTTCGATATAATGCGAATATGGACCATATTAGCGATGAGATAGTCCACCAAGAATCGCGACGATTGTCTAACTTGGACCCGAATCTGCATTTTGCCCTAATTGCCTTTAGCACCAGCCCAGAGGCCGAAGAACCTATTGGCGTCGCTCGATTTGCCCGCCTATCGGAAAATGGCGCCGAGGCTGAAGTGGCTATCGTTATCCGAGATGATTTTCAAGCTCAGGGGCTAGGCCGCCGTCTGTTAGCGATGCTGACCAGGGTGGCCTGCCGGCGCAATATCAATCGCTTTGTTTTTATGACCACTTCGGATAATACTCCCATGATCAAACTGGTTAAAGACGTTTGGTCAGATGTAGAAATAGACAACCAGCAAAATGATCGAGAAATTTGGGCAACCATTTGCTAAGGGGTAGAAATATCTACTCCCGCACTGTAATCCCGTGAATCGACCACCACCAAGCGTCTGAGCGACCGGTTTGCTCGATGATAATGTAGCGTGCCGAACGCGATGTGAAGCTGACATCAAGCTGGGTATCGTTCTGATCGTTACGCGTCACTTCAGCCCAGTCGGAGCGGTTGGTTGAGAGCCACACTTTGTAGCCACGCGGATAATCATTGGGCGAGGCCACCGTATCCAACACCAGCCCGCTTACCGGACGAATTTCATTCAAATCGATCTCAAACCACATACCCGGTTGCTGCCGGGCCTGGCTGCTCCAGCGAGTAGACGGGTTTCCATCCAGCGCCTGCGAGAGATTGTCGACGCCGCTCGTAACGTTATTGTGGCTGGCCCGTACGCTCATCGGCGGTCGGGTTTCCGTCGATTTGACGGTCAGTTCGTGGATCGACCACCACCAACTGCTTGAACTGCCGGTTTGCTCGATGCGAATATAGCGGGCCTGGCGCGGTGTAAAGCTGACATCGAGCGGACGCGTGTTCTGATCGTTACGGGCCACTTCCGCCCAATTCGAACGGTCGGTGGACAGCAAAATTCGGTAGCCGCGCGGATAATCGTTGGGCGAGGCCGCTATCCCCAACACCAGGCCACTGACCGCACGAATTTCATTCAAATCGACCTCAAACCACATACCCGGCTGCTGCGTGGCCTGGCTGCTCCAGCGAGTCGACGCTTGGCCGTCGATGGCTTGCTGGAGATTATCCGTGCCCAGGTGGCGATTGTTGTGGCTGGCGCTCAGCGACAACTTGGCCTCACCGGCTACGTCGATGCGGTGAATCGACCACCAGTAAGAATCAGATTGGCCGGTCTGCTCGATGTGAATAAAGCGCACTTGCCGGGCGCTGAAGGTTACTTCCAAAGGCCGGTCGTTATTGGGATTGGTGGCGACGGTCTGCCAACTCTGCCCATCCAGCGACACTTTGACGATGTAGCCACGCGGATAATCACGCGGCGACGAGTCGTTGTTGAGACGAATTTGACTGACGGTGCGCGGGCTGCCCAGATCGATGCGAAACCACATACCGGGGCGCTGCGTCAGGCGGCTGCTCCAGCGGGTCGCCGGGTCGTTGTCGATGGCTTGCTGTAGGTTGTCGGTGCCCTGCGTTTGGTTGTTGTGGCTGGCGCTGACGCTCAAATTACCAACGGGCGGCGGCTCGACCACTTCCGGGGTGGCGGTGACGCGCACGTTTAGCGTCGGCACACCTTGCCAGGCGAACCAGGTGCGCAGCTCCTCGACCATATCCCATCGCACGTCATAGTTCCCGGCCACCCGCGGAATACTCAAATTGCAGGTGAGCGTCACGCTCTCGCCATAGGCCACATTGCGCGGCAGTGTGGTGCGATTGTCGGCCCACAGCGAACCGGAAAGCTCCTGCCCCTCGGTCGTATACCAATGATAGCCCAGCCGGAACGGATTTTGGCCCCCGGCCACCCACGTTCGAGAGCCGGTATTGCGCACCGTCAGCTGCACCGCCTTAGTTTCGCCCGCAATGGCGACCGTGGGCGTACTGTGAGACACGTACTCGACGCCGTAGGCCGGGACATCGACCCGACCAATCTTGAGGCACGAGATCGACCGCTTGGGCAGCGTTGCCCGCAAGACCGAGCCGGTCAGCGTCCCCGCCTGCTCGCGGAACCAGGCCGATTCTTTGGTATTGGGCAGCGGCGGGTCGCTGTCGAGCCGGCCTTCGAAAATGTAATGGTCGACGCTCTGAGCCAGCCCGCCAAAGGCTGATAGGTCGATGACTACCGGCAAATCCTGGCTAAAATGGCGGTTGATGGCGTGGAAGTAAATGGCCGTATCATCGGCGCTGACCACGACATCGAGATAGGCCACGCGCTCGGCGGGTTTGAGGCCGGCCATTTCAAACGGTTGGCGATACGTCGGCACGTTTTCCGAGCGCACGGACAGGACGCGGTCGCCGTGATGTTGGGCGTAGAACATCATCATCTGGCCGGTCGGCAGAAAATAAGGCGGCGTTTGGCCGGTTTTATCGGCCCGAATACAGGTGATGCCCCAGCGGTTGCCGACCGTCAGCGACTGCGATCCAATTGCCACGGTGTCGGCGGCCCGCATGAAGGCGTGGACGTATCCGGCTGCCCCCACCCCTCTGGCAAAGGCCGAGTCGGGCGGCCATTTTGTACCCGGCTGGTAGTCGAAACTCCACCAGCCGTTCCAGTTCCACTCGGTGATGGCCATTTTGTAGCCCAGCCGCCGGGCCTGGGTCAGGATGGTGCTGTTGAGCGTCGACTCGCCGCTGCTGTTGACCTCCGGCACCACTGTCCAGGTTGACCACACCTCTTGCTCGGTCAGCGATGGGATGGGAACCGGCTGGCCGTCTTTCAACACCTGGGTGATGTCCCACGGCATGTAGAGATGCTCAACAAAGTAGTGAACCTTATTGCCCAACCGCTCCCGGATCGATTCCATCAGGCTGGTGCGTTTGAACTGGACATCGACCATAATTTCAATGGCGGGATCGACGGCCCGCATGGCATCGACATAGGCGACCAGGCAGTCGAGATAGCGCCGGTCGATTTCATCATGCCCCAGCCCCTGAGCCAGCAGCGTGTTGACGAAGAACCAGTTTTCATTGCCGATTTCCCAATATTTGACGCCATACGGGGATGGATGCCCGTTTTGGGCGCGTAAACCCGGCCAGTCGTACATTTTGGGCGGCAGTTGGGCGTTGAGCGGGGCGTTACAGTAGGCCACCAGCGAGGCGGCGTAGCGGGCGGCATCGGCCAGCGGTTTGCGCTGCAACATGCCATCGGCAAAGTTGACCACCAGATGCATGGCGATGCCGAGGTCTTCGCACATGCGCAGATATTCATCATAGCCGAAGAAGTTGGTGATTTCGTTGCCACGGGGATGGCTGACCGGGCGCGGGCCGGGCCGACCGGGCAGGTTATCGATCATATCGGCCCAATCGACGTAATCGACATCGCTGCCGCCGGGAAAGCGCAGGATGGGGATTTCCATTTGGCGCAGACGCTTTAAGACCTCCGGCTGGAGGGTGTGGGTGTTGGGCACCACCGCGCCTTCAACGCCCAATTCGCCGCCCCAACTGGGCCGCTCCAAAAAGTTGCCGAACAGGTTGGGATCAAGCGTGTGAAGCTGCTGGTTACTGACGATGAATCGAATATCGGCCATAGATTGTTTGCCTCCGAAGTGGATGAAAAACGCAGCTATCAGCGATCAGCTGTCAGCGCTCAGCCGTTAGCTGTATCGCGGAAGTGAATAGCGCTCTCGTTCGAGATGAATTATTTCTCGGTCTAACGCTTATCAACAATTGGTCTACAAAAGGCGTTTGGCGGCTCCACGGCCACTTTTTCCCTTGGAATGAACGCCTTTGTTGGAAAAGATGCAAGTTTTCCAACAGAACGAACACGTTCGGCAACGCGAACGCCCTGTTTCCAACGTAACCTTCACGTTCGGCAACTCTTGTTTAAGTTTTCCAACAGAACGAACACGTTCGGCAACATCCCGTTAATTCTTTCCAACAGAATGATAACATTCGGCAACGCGAACGCCTTGTTTCTGTTGGAATGAACGTCCTCGGCTAGCCGAGACACCTGTTTCTGTTTGGAATAAGCGTCCTCGGCTAGCCAAGGCACCTGTTTCCGGCGGACGAAACGCCCTCGGCAAGGCGGATGACCATTATTTATCGGCTGAACTGCTGCCGGTAACGCCGGTGACTTATTTTTGCCAGATACAGCCGCCCGGATGAGTCGAAGGGCGTGTTGGTGTGAAAATAGCAAGGCTCCGCAACGCCAGGCACGTCAGGTTGATATATAATGAAAGGTTTTACGCCAGATCAGCTTGTTGTTTGTGCCGGTTTGATATTGGGCAGAGAAGATGGGGGGTAGCAGGGGTGCTTTATTCGTTTGGAGAGAAGAGAGAATGTTTTTTTAGGACACAGCACATTACGTGACAAGCGGAATGGTCTCGTGAATACGAATGTTATTAACATTGTAATCATAACGGGAGAAAACACAATCAGGGGTATAAATCAACGGCCATAAGCCGCTGTCGTTCTTCAACTCGGTTTGCATCGTTGAGGTGCAGCATTTTGGCTGTGACCCGACCTTCCGGTGTCAAAGGGGTAATTGTGGCTTCTTCCAACTTGAAGTGGTCAGCCCATTGCTGGCGGCGCGGGTTATAAAAAGGGAATAGTTCTCCACTTTCGGGGTCGTACGAGCCAACGTTATATCCTTTGTAGCGATTACAACGCGTGCAGGCCAAAGCCAGATTGTCGGCCGTTGTTTCGCCATCATGCTGGCGGGGAATGATATGGTCAGCTTCGTGTTTGTGAGCCGAGACCTTTTGAGCTAACAAGCAGTATTCGCAGCGGCCATTGGCTCGATCAAAAACTAACTGGCGTAGAGCTGTAGAAATACTCTCTGCCATTAGTTTGCCTTAGTTAACTTTTCCTGGGCCTGGGCTTTGAGTATGATTACAATATGTTCGATCCGTTCGATTTCGTCCAGTTCGGCCTGTTCTTCTGATGAAGCTAGACCGGCTTCATTGATGGCCAGTAACCGACGCAGTCGCTCCTGCGCCCGGTCTGATACGTGGTAGGCGATGACGTCACTGGACGACGGGCCGGTAGCAAGAAAATCAATAAGCTCAGAGGCGGTTTGCACAGCGGGGGTTTTGAAACCGACCAGGCTCAATTCCAGAACCGTTGACAACCAATCGTGCATCGGTTGCAGCCGTTGGGCCAGCGCATCGGTAATTTGCATTTTGATTTCGACCATCGTGTAGCTCCCTACAAGCCATAGTTACTTTACTTACCCATCCATATTCAGCAATATTATACCACAAGGTGGATGAAAGGAGATTTATAGAAGCAGCTAGCTTAACCAGATTTTCGCCCACACACACTGTAGCTTGTGACACTGCAAAAAAACTGCCCTATTTCGTCGCTTTGCTTCAAGGCGTTTAACCAGTTGGTTACCTGGGATGCAGAAAGCTCGCCTGCATTTTGCAAGGTTTCGGCAATAATACTTAATTGAAGTAAATGCTCGATTAAGGCATACCCGAAGAAGATCGTCGGCTCGGGAACAACCACCAGATCCTCTAACCCGGTCTGTTTACAATAGCGAAACAACTGACGTCCCGCCCAGCCATTAATTGTGTCATCACAAACCATATTTACTATCTTGCGTGTTACAGCAACATCGGGGGCATCGATGGCCAGCGTTTCCCAATCGACATCGAAGATGACAACGCGACCACCGGGACGTGTTACGCGCACCATTTCCGCCAGCGCGCGCTGCGGGTCTGACAAATGCTGAAATATCCGGTCAGCGCGACAGCTATCGAAGCTGTTATCCTCTTCATCAAGGTCATAGATATCGCCGACGCGAAACTCTGCCGCTAAATTCAAGGTCGCTGCGCGTTTTTGCGCTTCGGAAATCATCGCCTCGCTGTTATCAACGCCTACCGCCCGCCCCGATGAGCCAACCATTTCGGCCAATTTAAGGACATCATCACCCGCCCCACAACCGATGTCTAAGACACAATGGCCTTCTTCAATTTTCATCAAGTTGTACGTTCGGCGTTTGTAGGCTTGAACCGCCTCAATGTCACTCACTTTGTCTAGATACCCTACAAAGTGGTCTGTATCCTGGGTTTGATCAACATCTGCCCATTTAGCTGTATCGAGTTCTTTGCGATCCATCTTGCTCTCTTTTCTTTAATACTCATGTTAAACTTGCAGCCTAACGAATTAATTCTGACATGACAATGCACAATTAGCACGGCGTTTCGCACAGGCTTTCTGAGGTCAGTTATCTTCCCCAAGAGAGTTTTTCTTCGTACCAGGCATCGGGAGCCAGCGTGCCCCAACTTGGCGGGATATCAAACAGTTTTTGTGGGGGGGTACTATCGTCAAGTGCCAAGTACCAAATCGCCAGGCTATTGTCTCGTTGCGATACGAAGGCAATCCAACGACCATCCGGCGAAATTGTGGCTAATCCATCTGGGCTGGGGTGTGAGGTAAGCTGTCGCACCGTATGATCGAGCAGGTTGACTGCATATACATTCCAGTCATCTCCACTCACTTCATTGGAGACAAAAACGGCCGTATCGCCATAAACATCGGTGGGGATGTGGTTGGCATTGTTAGTTAATTTGGTAGGTTCGCTGTATGGTGCCGTAACCCATAACCCACAGTCACCGCCGCCGCCGGCCCAACTGGCGCAGCTTCGAAAAACGATTCTGTCTTCCGTCGTCCATTGGGGGTAAAGGGGATTTGCGCCGACAATCGGCCGATTACCGGAAGCCACAAAAATCTGCCCATCGCCTGTGTCATTGGACTTGGTTGAGTCGCGCCAGTAAGCACACCAGGCCCCACAACCCAAGACGTTATCATCGTACAAAATACGGCTGCCGTCCACCGACCAAACGGGATGACTGTGGCTGGTCAACCCCGGATTGCCAATCTCATGAGGTGTAGAGCCACGCCCATCGAACACCCCTAACTGATCAAAGGGAGCATTGGCCCCGTTGACCACCAGTTGCGGCTGCGAGTCATCTGCGGCGAATTTCCAGTAATTAGGCTGACGTGCACCATTGATTTGGTTTATAAACGTACCATTGACATCAGCGATGATTATTTTGGCTCCTGCCAACGGAATTGCCAGCTTGCCGGTGGGCGTCGGGGCAAGTGGAGGGGGAAGAACAGGTGGCTTGGTTGGCTCCACGGTCGATTCAATGGTCGGTTCAATGGTTGGTTCGGCAGTAGGTTCAGTGGTTGGCAAGACGGTGGTTTCTACAGACGATTCAACAGTGGGTTCACGGGTAGGCGAGCCAGATTCAACAAGTAAGGAGGATAGTTGGGGAGGGTCGGTTGGTTCCGGAGTTTCAGTAACAAGAGGGGCCGCGCTCGACGTTCCCTGAAAGTTGAACATTACGTTCCATACCACGAAATAAATAACACTAAACAACAAAATAACAACGATACTAACACCCCCAATAAATAGCAGCATTGGGCGCGATCCTTTTGACTCTTTTGAGGGAGTAACAACTGGTATTGGTGGAGTGGCAGATGAGGGAGGTCTGTATATTCGAACGGTCGGCCTAGAGTCCTCTTTTAGCTTGGTAAGAGCATCCTCTAGCTCTTTTACTTTCTTCTTAAGTATTTCGTCCTCTAGTTTATTTTTATCTGATATACGAACTTGTGCCTCAAGATCTTGCAGTCGCTGGGTATGTGTTTTCATAGAGGCAATTATGGACTGGAATCCATTTAGTTTTTCTTCGAGGCCGCGAATTGAATCAAGCAATTTAGGATCAAGATGCCGCCCTTCTTGAACTCGTTTCTTTTCTAAGCCTTGTAACTCCTCCTGATTCTTTACAATTTCATTTTTAGTAACTCTAAGTTTCTTGATGGAATCTTTGATGTCTTCAATTTCCATCTTTATTTCAGGTGGAGTGTTACGCCCCTTGAATGCAAATTCCTCTTCGAGAAGTTTTAGTCGCCGAGTATGAATATCTATAAGCTTTTGAATATCCTCGAGGCTAGAGTTATCCATCCCATCCATCTCCCCACTTTACCTTTTAGAATTTTATTTGTGTGTGGCATCACACAATCTATGGCACTTGGTCATTACTTTAGTATACCAACACCCCAAGCCAGGTCGCAATCAGCTAAATAGCCGATACGTCACTAGGCAATTGGATATATTTCACTTATCAATTTCATCGGAATGTAACTGATCCAATAATCTCCTCTTTCGGTCGCATCGTTCTCTATCGAAATTCCGATAGTGCCCTTCATAAAATAGGATCATCCAGCCTATCGGCAGCATTAACTTGCCAAAACCCATTCTAAACACAAACAGCTACCTCCGTCAACAGCCAAGAGTCTAGGATCGATGCGTTTTCGTTATGGGGCAAGATAGAAACACTAAATTGATGATAAAAATGAGAACACTGATTCTCTTCTTGGGGCAACCTCAAGCTTCCGACGGAGAGCTATCTATCGCACTTTGATAACTTTAAAGCCCGTTGCACTGAGCCGGATCGACCGATACGGGCAGTTCGACGTGGCCGAAGGTGGGGAACTGGTCGCCCTGGACTTGATAGAGCGTTACAACCAGGGTGATGGCCGGTAATGCCGCCGGTTGGCGAATGAGCATATCAACCTCGTCGCGAACAATTTCGCCGGGGATGAGTTCGGAGGTGGGCAGGTAGCCCCGGATGAGGGCCAGATGGTCGTTTTTGTCGATGACTGACTCGCCGCCTAATGGCTGAACGGAGACGTAGTAATCTTCGGCCAACGGTTCTGCGGCTTGCCAGAAAAGGGTCATGCGCAGAAAGCAGCCGGTGCGTTTGTGGATGATGCGGTTGTGGTAGGCCAGCAGCGACATGCGGCCGTCGAGCATTTGGCCGGGCGACAGCTCAGTCCAGGGTTCTGTGGTGGGCAGGGTGTTGGGCATGGGACGGGGGAGGATCTCCCATAGGTGCGGGTGTCCGGTGGGGGCCAGGAAAAGCTGGCCGCTTTCGATAGCCTGATTAAGCCATTTGATGAAGCCTAAATCGATGGTTTCGCTGTCGACCAGCAGGCGATGACCGCTATCCAAACGACCTTGCAGCAGTGCGACACTTTCGGCTTCGGGCATCCGGCTGAGGGTAGTGGTCGACAGCGGTTCGATGGGTTGATTAAGCGCAACCTTGGCGTAGATAAAATCGGGCAAGACGCTGTTATCCTGGCCGATGATGGTCAGCGGCGTGCCGGCTCCGGCCATGGCCACTACCTCTTCGACCAGATCCTCGGCCTGCCAATCACCGCTGAGATCGACGGCGGCGTAGTTGGCTGCGGCGATGGGGCGGATGGAAAAATAGCCAATCAACACAACGAGCAGCGAGAAGCTGGTGCGCAGGACGGTGCTAAGCCAGCGTTCACCGCGCAAATCGCTGTCGCGCGTACGCAACGACTTAAGCAGCCAGGTGACGATCAAGCGGATGAGATTGCCAATCAAAATACCGAAGCCGATGCACAACGTCAGCGTCAGGGGGATGAGCATACTGTCTAAATCGGCGACTTTGTAGGAGACACCAAAGAAGATCAGCAGCGCCAGCGGTGGGCCGAACAGCCAAAAGTAACGCCGTGCCCAGCCGATACCCATAATCCCGCCAATGACACCGACGACCGTAATTTGATCGGCCTGCTGCCAAAACAGCGTCACCAAATTAGCCCACCAATCAGCAACCGTGACCGGCGTTTGGACCAAGCCCCACCACTCGCGGGCTAATACGATGAACCAAAACGTATTCCAATCGGAGGCATTGGCATAGAGCCACGTTTGCCCGACGCGATTTTGGGCGGCCCAGGGCAGGTACAGATAGGTCAACAACGGAATGAGGGCAAAACCGCCTAAAATCAACCAACGGCGCAGAACAAGCCGCCAGCGATGGGGAGGGGGTGTATATGAGGACCACTGCCCCACTTTTTTCTCGCGGCGCAGCATCACCCACAAGGCGATAGTCAACGGCAGTATAAAGGCCGTGCGATGATGCACCAACCCCGCGCCCAACACCAGACCCAGCAGCACCAGCCAGCGGTCGCGTCGATCACCGTCCCAAATGAGGGCCAGCCAATAGGTGATGGCAAAAATGAGGGCGTTGAGGCTGTAAACCTCGGCCATAATCGCGCCGCGCCAAAAGATAAAGCTAACCCCCAGGAGGCTGCTTATGCCCAGGGCGATAAAGCGATCGCGCGTTAGCCGACGCACAATTAAATAGACGATAAACAGCGTGATCAGGCTGGTAAAGGTTGACCAAAAGCTAACCCGCCAGGCCACAGGGCTGCTCATAAGACCCGGCACAAAACCGACCGCTCTCACAAACAAGTTCGCTAAAATGGTGTAGAGCGGATACCCCGGCGAGTGGGGAATGCCCCAACTGCTGCCGGTAACCTGAAACATGGCCGAGTCCCAACCTTCGATGATCCAGGAGCTCATGCCGGGCGGCATGGTGCGGAGATAGAGCCAGGCCAGTCCGGCCAATAACGGTACCAAAATCCAGGGCCAGGCCAGGATAGGTTCCAACCGCTGCCGGATTGATTTAGATGGAGGGGTGCTGTTGGTAGTCATAAGTGTGTATCAAATATTGTGTTTGATTATTCAACCGTTAACGGCTGTTTCAACAGGCTGCTGAATAATACCAACATAACCTGATTCAAGGCGATTTGACAGTATGTGACAAAATTATAAAACAAGCAAAAAGCGTAACGGCCGCAACCTAAATTGTTGCGGCCGTTTATGATCTTAAGGGTATCTAAACATTGAAATGCCAAATACTACACGTTAATCGCGGCAGGAAATAATCCCTGAGTACTTTTCAAACTGTTTTCCTACAGAATTTTTACTGCCTTCACACACAGCCCTGTTAGATTTATGTCTAAATAGTTTCTTCTTTGTCACTACCATATTGCACCTATAAGATTTTTACAATCTATTTAGGGTCAACACTAAAATCTTCAACCTTCTGGGTTCTACTAATGCAATTAGTTAACTATGGCACTTCACATGGCGTATACAAACTGTAAACCTCTTCGAATTGCTGTAGTGAGGTGGTCGGACTCTGACGGCATATCTGATGCTTTTGTCAGAGAATTGAAGAAGCTGGGGTGTCAGCCTAGCCAATTTTTATACACCATGTCTATACCGCCCAACATAGACGTGGTCTTATCGTTTGCTCCGTACGGGAAATTCCTTCAAATCCCTCGTCAGCTTTCAAAAAGACGCAATGGCAACAAGCCGATTTTTGTCCATTGGAATACGGAAGAAATTCCGGACCTGCGACTTCCTCCGGCTGTGATGAATACCATTGCCGATGTCAGATCGTGGTCGGGACGATTGGCCGACGCTGAAAGCCCGTTTATACAAGCCCTTAATCGGTGTCCACCGTTGAGTTGGATTGACAAACGAATGAATCGGTTCCGCTATGTGGGAGATTACCGCTACGCAGCACAGCAAGGGTGGATAGACGTTTATGCGGACATTTCAGAAGTTCGAGCTAGTTTTTATCGACAAAATGGTCTGCAAGCGCTTTTTGTACCGTGGGGATCCGTGCCGGACTGGCATGATAACCTGAGGTTAGAACGGGACATCGATGTTTTATGGTTTGGCAAGCGGCGCAACAGACGCCGAAGCCATCTGCTCGATAAAATCCGCGACCAGCTTCTGGCTCACGGCGTAAAAATGCACGTCATCGACGGTATTGAACATCCTTTTGTTTATGATCAAGAGCGCACGCACTTGCTCAATCGAGCCAAAATCACGCTAAACCTGTTAACCCAGTGGTCTGATGCTACGCTGCCGTTTCGTTTTTCTCTGGCTGCTGCCAATCAATCGCTGGTTGTTTCAGAACCGGTCTTAGATCATAACCCCCTCTGTCAACCGGGACAGCATTATGTTTCAGCGCCGGTTACGTCATTGGTTGATACCATTTTATTCTACTTAAAAAATAACGCTGAGCGGGCAAGGATTGTACAGAATGCTTACCACCTGTCAACGACGGATCTAACTCTAACCAGAAGTCTGCAAACACTTCTCAACACCGTTCACGCTACTCGGCCTGTTAAACAACACACCTTGGAAATCGTATGATTATTCGTCGTAATTTCTTGCATTCGTTTAAAGTGAATACCGGCCTCGGCTTGAGCCTGCGTGTTTTGGTTGGATACGTGATGGTGGCAACTATTTCTTTGGCGCTAGCAAAAGTTGCGCCATTGGCCGCGCTACTTGTGGCAGGCGGGGGAAGTATCCTTTTGGGCTGGGAAATTTGTCGGGGTTTTGAAAGCTTGGCTCCAAGGCATTACGGCATTGGGCTTTCTTCGCACGCGGTTATGCGTTGGCATTGGATGACGGTAGCTGTTCTCTGCGTAAACTATGCCTGGTTTTTTGTAAAAGATGAACCGCCTGCGATAGGTATTTTGCTATTAATAGGCATATTGGCCTGTCGATGGTGGTTTACAGGTCATCTGTTTCCCCTCACACCGCTGAATATTCCGGTGGCAGTACTATTGAGCGTGAGCTTACTATCCGGCACCGTTTTTTCGATGAACCCGGCCGCGACGTACCCCAAAGTATACGGCCTAATGTTTGGCGTGCTTTTCTTTTGTGAAGTTGTCTATGGGCTGCAATATTCAAACAATTTGATCTTCTGGATTGTCGGTTTGGAGTTTGTGGGCTTGGGTGTTATTGGTCTGGGACTGCTTGGTGCAGACAGTTTTCCCAACGAACTGTTCGACTCATCGGTTTTGCTCCGGTATGTTCCTCGGTTACCCCTTAATTTGCCGCGCTCGGCGGGCGGGTTTCACCCTAATGGTCTGGCGGGCGTGATTATCTATTTGATTCCGATCTACGTGGTTGTGTTGACCGGAAATTTCTTTAGGGGGTTAAAGTATGGCCGTGTGTTGGTGGGGTTGACCGTTATAACCCTTAGCAGTTCCGTTTGCTTGCTGCTGCTCTCGCAATCGCGGGGGGCCTTATCGGCCACTTTCATTACGGGCATTACTCTGTTTTTGGCCCTAAAAGAGAAATATCGCTTGAGCCTGGCCTTTATTACCCTGTCGCTATTGGCCCTGGTAACCTTATACTTTTTTGGCTTTTACACCACGCTGGCCAAATTTTTGGCAGCAGAACAAAGTACCGCCGTCAATTTGGCCTCTTACACGGTACGACAATCATTTTGGCAACTGGGGCTGGAAATATGGCAAACATTCCCCCTAACGGGTATTGGCATTGGAGCCTTTGATTTTGTTGTTTACAACTACTTTTTTGATCAATATCCCGACTGGATACTACAAGATGCCGGCGGTTGGTTTCCCCACGTTCACAATGAACTTTTACAGATTGCCATAGACTTGGGGGTTTTGGGTTTTACAGCCTTTATAGCGATATTGGCCGGTGTTGTTAGAACTGCCTGGCACACCTTTTCGTTGACAGCAGATACATCCACCCGACATTTGATCCTTGGCTTGGCAGCGGGCTTGCTGGCTCATCAAATTTTTGGGTTTACAGATGTAGTTTACCTGGGATCAAAACCCGGAGTGGTATTCTGGGTGATGATGGGCTTGGTGGCAGCACTCTATCGGCGAGAGCTTTCAAACCCGCTATCCGATAAAGATTGACCCAGCCATGATGATGTTTACTTTGGATATGATGCTACTGCTGGCGGCCGTCGCCCTGCTCATCCCCATCGGGGTACTTTTTATCGAGTGTGGTGCGGCTTTGCTGCCCCGCCTACCGGCCACCAGACAACAAATTATCGAACCACGGCCGAAGGTTGCCGTACTCATACCCGCCCATAATGAAGCGCCGGGTCTTAGGGCTACTTTAGAATCGCTGCTGCCTCAAATAACCAAACGTGACCAGGTGATTGTCGTTGCCGATAACTGTATCGATGACACCGCCTCGATTGCCCGAAACATAGACGGGGTCACGGTTATCGAGCGCAACGACCCACATCGACAGGGAAAAGGTTACGCCCTTGATTTTGGCCTTAGTGTGCTTAAAACGGCACCGCCGGACGTGGTGATTATGATTGATGCAGATTGTAAAGTGCATCCCAATACCATATATACCTTGAGCCGTAGGGCTGTAACATTGGGGCGTCCTGTTCAGGCTATCTATATATCGCAGCCACCACTCCGCCCCAAAACCAATGACCTTATTTCCGCACTGGCCTTTAAGGTTAAAAACCTGGTTCGTCCGCAGGGGTTGGCTCGATTAGGATTGCCATGTCTGTTAACCGGCTCCGGCATGGCGTTCCCCTGGCGGGTAATTAGCAAGGCCGGTTTAGCTACCGGCGATATCACGGAAGATATGCGTCTGTCTGTTGAATTGGCCCTGGCCGGCCACCCGCCGGCTTTCTGTGCACAGGCCATGGTCACCAGTATTTTGCCGGCATCTATGCAAGCGGCCAAAAATCAGCGAACGCGTTGGGAACACGGCCACTTAAAAACGGTGTTATCCGAGGGGCTACGGTTATTTACGGGCGCAATTAAACAGCGCAGCTTTTATTTGCTGGCTCTGTTGCTTGAACTTGCCGTGCCGCCCCTGGCGCTGTTGGTAACCGTCTGGGGAATTTTCACCGCAGTTACGGGTTTAGCAGCTGCTATGGGTGGTTCGCCGGTTCCATTGATGGTGCTGTGTTTTGCGGGCGTCTTGATGGTGGTAGCCATCGCCAGCGCCTGGGCCAAATATGGTCGAGATTTAATGCCGGTTACGGTTTTATTAAAGGTGCCGGCTTACATTCTTTGGAAAGTCCCAATCTACTTAATCTTTTTGGTTCGCGCTCAAAATCAATGGGTACGAACCCCGCGAGATATCCCAATTGAGATCGACGACATGGAGGGCGTATGACAGTTCTATCTAACCACATTTACGAACAAATTTACGGAAAAAATCAGCTTTGGCCAACTCAAATAGAACCGCCTTATCAGTTGACGCCTGAATTTTTACCAACAATCTGGATCAGCGGAGCGCGGTTGCACACCATAACCGAGAATGAGTGTGTAACCATGATTCTGAATGAACTTGATGACAATCACGGGGGGGCCATTGTGACCATGAATTTGGATCACTTGCGCCGCTACAATATCGACCCTACCTACAAAGCCTTGTGTGATGCCGCGACACTGATTGTACCCGATGGCATGCCCCTGGTATGGGCCAGCCGATTACAAGGCACACCGTTACCGGAGCGCGTTACCGGCTCCAATTTAATCTGGAGCCTTAGTGAGATGGCTGCGGCTAACAAAAAATCCATTTATTTACTGGGCGGTGCGCCCGGTACAATGGAGGCAACGGCCAGTGTATTACAGCAACGTTATCCCGGCGTGCAAATTGCAGGGATGTACTGCCCCAAGTACGGGTTTGAAAACAATGATCAGGAAATCGAGCATTTAATAAAGCACCTTAAATCGACCAGCCCGGATATCATCTTTGTGGCGTTAGGTTCGCCTAAGCAAGAAATGCTCATTAACCGGTTGCGCAACCATCTACCGGAATCGTGGTGGATAGGCGTTGGTATCAGTTTTAGTTTTGTAGGCGGAGACATTGCCCGTGCGCCTGTATGGATGCAGCAAGCGGGCTTGGAGTGGGCACACCGGTTGTGGCAAGAACCGGGCAGGCTGGCAAAACGGTATCTTGTCCATGGTATTCCTTTTGCCGGCAAGCTAATGGGCCAGGCGGCCATAAACCGCGTGACCCAAAAATTTGAGCACGGCTATCAATCCTAACCCGATGTAAAATGAGCACTACAAATACAACCCTGGTCAAAAATTTTAGCGTGTTAATGGTTTCCCAATTCATTACCTGGGGGCTAACTTTGCTATTAACCATTTATTTGCCACGTTACCTGGGCGCGGCTGCGGTTGGAAAATTATATCTGGCTACCGCTCTGTGGTCCGTTGTTGTGGTATTCATTGGTTTTGGAATGGATACGCTGCTGATCAAGGAAATTGCTCGAGACCCGGCCAATATCAACAAGTATTTTTATACAACACTGGGGATACGCATTGTTTTGGGCGTTGTTGGGTTTAGCGCGGTTGCTTTATTCGTGTACCTGGCCGGGTACTCGCCGGATACCATTGCCGTGATTATTATTGTAGGTATTGCCCACCTAATTTTTCAGTTGGGCGATACGTGCGGGGCCATGCTGCAAGGTCTGGAGCGGATGGAATTTATCTCGCTGGGTAATATTGTAAGCAAGTTCTTTACAATGGCAGTCAGTATAGGGCTGTTGTGGTTAGGGCAGGGCGTGGTGGTTATTGCTGCGGTTTCTATTGGAGCAGCGTTGATCTACCTCATGATTCCCTTATTGTCATTGCATTATTTGCGGCCAATAACTCTCAACTTTGATTTCCGGCTGGCAAGTTGGCTGCTGAAAAACAGTGTCTCTTATTTTTTTATGGCTATGGTGGCCATCGCCTATCGCCAAATAGATATAATTGTCATCTCTTTATTGGTCAATGAGCAGGTTGTTGGCTGGTATGGTGTAGTCGACCATTTATCCGGCACGTTGGTTTTTACAGCCGTTATCTTTGTAACAACGGTGTTTCCGGCCCTGTCACGGATGTATAGGCATAATGCTGATGCGTTACCGCAAACCATGCAAAAGAGCTTTCACCTACTTTCTCTCTTTAGTGTACCGATTGGTTTGGGCATTTTTATGGTGGCCGAACCCTTTGTAAAGCTACTGTTTGGCGAGGCGTTTGCCAACAGCGGGCCTGTTATGGCTGTGATGGGATTTGTGTTAATTTTTACCAATCAAAACATTCTTTTGGGACACTTCTTGATCTCAACCGATAATCAAAACCGATTAACTATCATCATGGTTATGGCCATGGTAACCACCATTCTGCTGGATCTATTTCTCATTCCATGGTGTCAAGCCGTATTTGATAACGGGGCCATTGGCGGGGTTTTGGCGTATGTCATCACCGAAATCGGCATTTTTGTAAGTATGGTCTTTATCCTGAGAAAAGCGCTTGTTAGCAAAAATAGCGTGTGGCTTTTTCTCAAGGTTTTTTTGGCCGGTTTTGTGATGGTGATCTCAGCCTGGTGGGCCAGAAATATGTTCATTGCTATACCGATAGTCATTAGCATGGGCGTGTACTTAGCCTTAATTGCCGGACTTCGGCTTTTACCGCCTGAAGATTGGCATACGCTAAAACTTCTTATCAGGCAGCTCTACGCGCGGCTAAGAGGATACAGGCTGCAACACCTGGGTGCACCTGGCAAGGGTTAGATAGCAGCGCGGCGTAGCATCCGTTTTTATCCGTGAAAAGAGATTAGGACAAGCTGTGGCAAGACTCAAGGAATATATCATTCATCAACTTATAGGGACACCTCTGGAAACCCCTGCAATGCGATTACGCGAATTTGCACAACTTCCGGAACGCAGGAAACATCCTGAATTTCACGAACTCTACATCGAGTCTGATCGCGCTAAATTAGCGATGAGCAGGATTATCACGTCATCGATGAATTGCATTGACATTGGCGCGCATCTAGGCTCGGTGCTCAATCTCATCAACAGATTATCACCCCACGGGCAACATTTTGCGGTTGAACCCATCCCCTACAAATACAAGTGGTTGAAGCAAAAATACCCAAACGTTAAAATTCTGCAAATAGCCCTGGGTGACACAGCAGGAGAAGCCGAGTTTTTCTTCCAGCCACAGCAATCCGGGTTTAGCGGATTGCGTCCTCACTGTGTCGGAGACGCGGCCGATAGTGTTGAGATTTTCAAGACAAAGATCGCCAAACTCGATGAAGTTATTCCGCCTCATCTCCCGATAGGATTTATGAAAATCGATGTAGAAGGCGGGGAACTGGCCGTACTCAAAGGCAGCGAGCGTATTATGCGGCATGATAAGCCCATTATTCTTTTTGAATGTACGCAAACCGGCCTCGAAGCGCATGATGTGACCTTATCCGAGGTTTACACGTTCTTCGAGGCGCATCGTTATTCAATATTTTTGATTAAGGACTGGTTGTCACAGAGATCGGCGTTGAGTTTCGCCCAATTTGAAAAGTCCATGGAACATCCGGCCCAGGCCTTTAATTTTCTGGCGGTTCCTCAAGAATAGGTAAAAAACCTACCAAAGCCATAAAGAACGTTTCCATCAGAGTAAGCGTTAGCAACACAGGACATTTTATATGCATTTGTTCGTACTTTTTTTAGTTCTTTGTTTTATAGCCGGCACACTAATCAAAAATAAAAATTCAATGTGGCGTAATCTGTTTATATTGAGCCTGGGTATGCTGTTGGCAGGGGCCTATTATTTCGGAGGCCAGCTAGACCTACCCAAACTTTCTATTCCAACCCTAAGCAGTAACGCTGCCGCCGCCGTAGAAGATATTTCGATGGCGGATAACGCAAATTTCGACAACCAGGATATCGATACATCCATTACCATTGACACCAATACGGATGTTATGGTATTAGATGAGTCAGACTCGAATGATTCTCCAACCCATACAGAGACAACGGAATCAAAAGGGTTTACTTTTGCTCTTCAAGAGGCGAAGCAAGTTGTAAAAGAAATAATTAGCCAGCTGACCGCACCCACGATAACATCGAAACCTTTTCAAATTGTGGGGTGGTTCATTTACTTTGTGGGTTTGGTTGCTATTGTGTATCGCCCTCGTTATGGCATCTATTTGATTATCTTACTGGCTTTGGCCGGCGATTCCGTTCTAAGTCCGTGGTATCCATTTGTAAAGGGTTTCTCCAGCCGTGAGTCGCTGTTTTTTGTAAACGATTCTTTGATCATCAGCCCCGTCGAAACGTATATCATCGTAACTTTTGTTTCCTGGTTTGGCCGACAGTTCAAGAACCTTCGATTTAACGTTTATATGGGCCCCTTATTTTGGCCGGCCATGGTGTTTCTTGGCTTTGTGGTATTTGGGTTGATCTATGGTATTGCGACCGGAGGAAGCATAAACGTTGCGCTCTGGGAAGCGCGAGCCATCTTTTATCTGGTCGCGATGTTGGTTTTAACCGGCAATATTCTCGAAACGCCCAAACAAATGAGTACCCTTTTATGGGTTGCTATGGCAGCGCTATGTCTTGAGGGTTTTGCGGCCACGCTATACTATTTCTTGGTATTGAACCGTGATTTGAGCCAGTTACAAAGCACCAACGAGCATTCTGCGGCTATCCATTTGAATACGCTATTCGTACTTATTGTGGCGGTATGGCTATTCCGGGCTTCTCTAACCAAACGGATAATTCTGCCCATGATGGTGCCATTTGTTATGTTTGGGTATATTGCGATGCAGCGCCGCGCAGCATTTTTGTCGCTAGCCATTGTAATGGTCTTAATGACCATTATTCTATATCAAGAAAGACGCCGTCTCTTTTGGCGATTGGCACCGATTATGATAGTGTTGGGCATGATATATGTAGTCGGCTTTTGGAACAGCAGCAGTTCGCTGGCGTTGCCGGTTCAGGCGGTCAAATCGGTGATTGCTTCAAATCAGGCCGGTAATGAAGATCAACTCTCTAATGACTACCGATTGCTTGAAAATCAGAATATAAGCTACACTATTCATCAGCACCCGTTAACGGGTGTGGGTTTTGGTCAAAAATTTTATATTATTGCCCCTATGCCCGATATTAGCTGGTTTGAATGGTGGGAATACATTACCCATAATTCAATTGCTTGGATTTGGATGAAAACCGGTCTAGCCGGTTTTCTGGCAATGGTTTTTTTGGTGGGCGTAACGGTTGTGGTTGGGACGCAAACCTTGTTTCTGCTGACGACGCCAGACACAAAGGCTATCGCCTTAACCGCCACCTTATTTGTAATCATGCATTTTGTCTTTGCCTATGCGGATATGTCCTGGGATAGCCAGAGTATGATTTATCTTGGCGTTATGATGGGCTTGCTTAACGGCCTGAATAGGTTGGTTGGCAGTTTGGAGCCGCAGCCCCATAAGCAGCCGGCACGCAGCCTGATATTGAATCTAAGAAACTGGCCACGATTAACTTTTTAGTTTGGGAGATTAGAGACTGGTAATTAGAGACTAAATAATCTCCAATCCCTAGAGTCATTGTATTACCGGGCGTTACCATCGGTGCCGGCAGCGTGGTGGGTGCCGGCGGGGTTGTCACGCGTAATATTCCGCCTTGTTCTTTAGCTGTGGGTGTACCGGCCAAGGTTATCAAAAATCTGTAGTAACACCTCAACCAATCGATGTCAACATAAGTAGGCTGAGGCTAAGCAAGCAAATTTAGGGTGAGCCGCCACACGCTCAAGAAATCGGCGCGTTTTCTTGGCTTTTTTCTTAGCCTTCGCCTTAGCCTCAGCCTGATTTACGCCAAGTAGTCTTGCGACTGAGTAGTTACAAATTGTAAACACTTACAAGCGGCGGTTGCCTGCATTTCCATCTGATAAAATCTATGACTAAAATCAGTATTATCATCCCTACATACAATCGGCTGAAACAGCTAAAATTGACCATCGCCGGTTTAGAAAAGCAAACCTATCCCCACGAGGAGATGGAAGTCATCATCATCTCTGATGGTTCAAACGACGGCACCAAAGCCTATCTGGAACGTGTTCAAACAGCTTTTCAACTCATTCCCCTGCTGGTTCCTGAAAATAAAGGCGTTGCCGCTGCTCGCAATCTGGGCATAGCGCAAGCCAGCAGCGAAATTGTACTTTTTCTCGATGATGACATTGTGCCTACGCCGCAATTGGTGGCTGAACATGTTCGGCTGCACCAATCCCTAGGTGATAGGGTGGTTGTGCTCGGACCAAGTCTGTCGCCGCCGGATTTTAAGCTGTCGCCCTGGGCACAGTGGGAGCAGGATGCACTGCTCGAACAGTATCGGGCCATGACGACCGGACGTTGGCAGCCTTCACCGCGTCAGTTTTATACTTGTAATGCCTCCATATCTCGACGTCATCTGCTGGCGGTGGGCGGTTTTGATACAAATTTTAGCCGCGCCGAAGATGTAGAGTTAGCCTATCGACTGGCAGATCTTAACCTGCGCTTTCTCTTTAACCCGGCGGCTATTGGGTACCATTATGCCCAAAGGAGCTTTGCTTCCTGGCTAGCTACACCTTATGTCTATGGCCGCAACGACGTCATTTTCGCCCGTGATAAGGGCCAAGATTGGCTGTTACCCACCATTTTTAAGGAGTTTCATACCCGCCACCGGTTTACCCAAGCGTTGACCCGGCTGTGTTTAGATAAACCCAGACTCAGCCAAATTTGTTACACGGCTTTGAGAGCCTTGGCCTATAAAGAGCATCGCAAGAATAGTACGCAGATTTCTCACGCGGCATACAGCGCTATTTTTAATCTGCGATATTACCAAGGCGTTGCCGATGCGTTGGGCGGGCGAGAGCATTTTTTTGCCGGTATTTCTAGGCCGTCAACCAGTAATAAAAGAAAAACAGCACTAGAACTCTTCCGGCAAGATACGCAGCGCTGGATAAGGCCGGAAGAAGTGGCGCACCCGTCGGAAGTAACGCTGGTCAAAACGCTTAACCTGCTGGTTCGTCACCCCTCCCTGCAAGCTATGCTCATTTTTCGGCTTGGCTCTTGGGGCAGAAGCAAAGGGCTACCGTTTTTTACCATCACCAGTCAACAAATTATCTATTTTCTTTATGGGCTGGAAATGTCTCCCGGTGCCGATATTGATGGCGGCTTATATATTGCCCACCCCAACGGCACGGTTATTAGCGTGCAACGGATAGGAGAAAATTGCAGCATCATCGCCAATGTAACCCTTGGTCTGCGTAACGTATATGCTTTTCCGACCATCGGCAATAATGTCTTTATTGGAGCGGGAGCACGTGTCCTGGGTGGTGTTCACGTGGGTGACAACGCGCGTATAGGCGCGAATGCGGTGGTCATCAAAGATATCCCTGCCGGCGCAACCGCTGTCGGCGTGCCGGCTAAAATCATCAAAACCTGCGCCGAAACACACCCGGCCCCATAGGTAAATGCGTTTGTACCAAATTGGCTTCATCATCGAACAAGCCCTGGGACACGTTACGTACGGTCAAAACTTGCAGGCCAGCGTGTCGCAAGACCCGGCCATTAAAGCGCATTGGGGCTTTCCGGCCTGGGCCACAACCGGGATCAGCAGCAACATTCCGCTGTATCGCAGTAACTGGACTGTACGAGCCGGGTTACGCACCCGCCGCTTGTTATCAGACCTCAACCGGCAGGCCCAGCTCGACGCCCTTTTTTTTCACACTCAGGTTCCGGCTGTCCTCGCGCCGGACTGGCTTCAACGGATCCCTAGCGTGGTTTCGCTCGATGCCACCCCCTTGCAGTATGACTCCCTGGGAGAACATTACCGGCACACCTCCGGCCCCGGCTGGCTGGAAAAAGGGAAATGGCGGCTCAACCGCACCTGTTTCCAAAAAGCCCGCCGACTCGTAACCTGGTCAGAATGGGCCAAACAAGGGCTAATTGACGGGTACGAAATCTTGCCGGAAAAAATAACCGTCATTCCCCCCGGCGTCGATACCCGGGCCTGGGCGTCCACCGGCCAACGCCAACAGGCCGATAATCCGGTTAAAATTTTATTTGTCGGCGGCGATTTTGAACGCAAAGGCGGCCCGCTGCTGCTGGAAGCGTTCCAGGCTTTACGTCAGCTCCACAAAATCGATATCGAACTCCATATTGTTTCGCCGCAGCCACTGCCCCACCAACCGGGTGTTTTCAGCTACACAAATCTCCAGCCTAACAGCGCCCGGTTAAAGGAACTGTTTTCCACCAGCCACATCTTTTGTCTTCCTTCGCTGGGCGATTGTCTGCCCCTGGTATTGCTGGAAGCGGGAGCCGCCGGATTGCCGGTCGTATCAACCCGGCTGGCGGCCATTCCTGAAGTGGTGCTCGATGGCAAGACCGGCTACGTAACGCCGATTAATGATGTACAGGCCGTGGTTCAGGCGCTTGGTCGGCTCATTACCGACCCCCAACTCCGCTTGCAACAAGGGACGCAAGCGGCTGAATTTATTGGGCACCATTTTGATGCACGCTGCAACACCCGGCGATTGCTGGATCTATTAAAATTGACGGTTGACGAAACCACTACATCCGCCAGGCGATGATGAAGACTGTGCTTGTGACTGTGTCCGGGATTATAGACCCTCAGATTGAGGCAGCCACTGCGCGAGGTGAGCGCCCCCAGGCGGATTACATAGCGTTAGCGCAACACCTGGACGCCGATCTGTTGGACTACGTAGCGGCCCGCAAACGAACGGGCCGGTTCGGCGCACTACTGGAGACCATCGGAGGGCCAAACGTAATGTTGGCCTGGGCCTGCTTTCAACAGCGAAAACGCTATTCTATCATGCTTACCGATGGCGAACAGGTCGGCATTCCCTTGGCCTGTCTGCTAAAATATGCCGGGTTGGGCATATCGCCCCAGCATGTGATGATTGGTCACATCCTGTCGGTGCCCAAAAAAATGCTATTTTTCGATTGGCTGAAGCTACAAAGTCACATTCACACCTTTGTTGTTTATTCATCCTGGCAGAAACAGTTCATTCAAGATCGATGGCATGTCAGCCCAGAACGTGTAAAATTAACCCCTTTTATGGTCGACGCCCATTTTTTCAAGCCGGATCAGGCCGATGGGCCATCCTTTTTATCGGCTCATCCATTAGGGCAACAACCGCTTATCTGTTCCGTGGGACTTGAATTTAGAGATTACCCCACCTTGCTTGCCGCCGTCCGTGAGCAACCGGTAGAGGTGATGATCGCTGCCGCCAGCCCCTGGTCAAAACGAAGCGATACCACCAGCGACCAAACGATTCCCTCCAATGTAACAGTACAGCGTTTTACGCACTTAGAACTGCGCAACCTGTACGCCGCCAGCCGATTTGTGGTCATTCCGTTGTATAACGTCAACTTTCAAGCCGGCATCACCGCCATTTTAGAAGCTATGGCTATGGAAAAAGCCGTTATCTGTTCGCAAGTGCCCGGCCAGACAGACGTGATTGTTAACAGTGAAACCGGGCTGTACGTCCCCCCACAAGACCCGCAGGCGCTTCAAAATGCCATTTCATACTTACTAAACCATCCGGCAGAAGCGGAGCGTATGGGCAAAAACGGCCGTCGCTTTGTTGAACAAGTGGCCAATCTAGAAAGTTACGTGAGCTACTTTAACGCTATAAAGCGAAGTATTTAAGCGGGGATTATCGATCCTAACAAAAAAAATACAAACCTCACACAATTCGGTAAGGCTGCACTAAACCATGGTGAAGAAAAATGAGATAGAATTAACAAGATTTACCCAATTAAGATAGACAAAATCGTGATAATCTTGTCAATTCTGTCGATTATTTTGTTGATCTGCTATCATCTCCCGTTTCCACGGTTTAATGTTATGCTACCAACAATTCTAAACGAACCATTTTTCTCGTGTTTATACATCAATAAAAGAGATTATGTTATAATTACTCCTGAGGCTTAAACCACAGTCAGGAGGACAGCGTGATCACTCGCAGCGACATCGAAGGCCAGGAGGCCAACCGACTGGCCCCGTACGCTATGCTCAGCCGCGACTCGCAGGGACGGGTCATTGCAGAAGATGAGCACCCCTACCGCACCGCCTACCAGCGCGACCGGGA
>JAGRBY010000240.1 GCA_020433835.1 Anaerolineae bacterium
ATTTCCTGATATGCTTGAGTTATAGATTCCCAACTGCTTGATGTCATAGACCTATTCACCGACTTTTATATCAAGTAGGTTCAGAAATCTTATCCAAATATCGGCTGAGGATTTGAGCCATAGAATAAGGACCATCCTCGCTTAGATCGCGGTTATTCATCCGAAATGAATTTCTGAGATTTTGGTTCATTGTCTTATGTGATGACGCGGCCTAACGCCTAATTTTTAGCCGTCGAAAGTCAACCTCGGAACAAACCGAGTCTCGCGCAAGAAACCAAGATTGGCCGGTCGGCTACAAAATGGTTGTTAGCAGGGTTCATCATAAAAAATCTTGCTAAAGGTGCCCGACTTGGCTATCAAATTCCATCTTGCAATCCAATCTAGCAAAAGTTACTTTCCAGTAAGCAGATGTCGATCTTGATCTTCATAAAACTTTTCAATAAACTTATCAACACAATGTTTTTGGTAATTTGTTAGATTTTGTTTTAATAAACATAAGTGAATAATTTCTTGTTTTTGCCAAAAATACTTTTTTTTATCAAATTTGAATTCGTAATAATCTTGATGATCCCCGTTTGCTAAAGTTAAGTTTTTATAATTAAGTTCGTGCTGTGTACTTTTATCTTTTTTTTCGGTTAGTAATAGGTGGTTTTGTAAAGTGATTGGTTGTACCAATTCTACCAAAAAACAATTCTTTGGAATGATGCTCCTCTGGATTCGTCGATGTTTTTTTTGTGGATATTCGAGCTCAGATTGATTGGAATATTCTATCGAGTATTGTGTTGGATAATTTTCAGTTTTAGATAATTCTTCTTTGTTAAAACTATCGATTGCAGGCTGTTGATCGGATGTACTTTGTGGTAATTGATGCTCAAGTCTATGGGGGGGAGCAAGAGAAGCATTGGAAACCCCCAATGAAAGTAGCTGCATGTATTCACAAAGATAATATGTTTTTTTTGCATTTCTACATGATGATAATGTAGAGACTAACTTTTTACTATATTCATACTCTTCATATATCTCCCAAGGTCCCAAAATATCAAGATGAGATTTTGTTATGGACAACCAAGCTAATGCAGATGCTCCTCCACAGTCATGTTCTATTTTTTTAATGGGAGAGATGTAATTTGTTTCACCATTCGATTTTAACCTATTTATTGTTTGAAACTTGAATTTCTGGATAAGAAATGAAATAATTTTTGTTGGGGGAGAAATACCTTGAGCTATTTCAGCTAAATACTGAGTTATGTTTTGTATGGTTTCCGGAAGTAACAATTGCGCAATGTGAACTACAATTTTGTCTATCGGTAAATTTTCGCTGCTTTCTATGGCATGAATGAAACTGACTCCAATGCGATCTTTATCATCTTTAATAGGTAATTGGCATCCGTACGCAACAATAGGTACTTCATCAGAATATAAATTGGATATAGAGAAATTCCATCTTGAAATTTGAGTGTTCAACATGGAGTCTATTCTTCTTTGAGCTGAAATATAGTTTTTAGATATAACAGATGTTGCTATATCAAGCTCATATTCTTTATAACTAATCGCTATTTGCTCCCCAGAGAAGAGAGTGTAGCCTTTGTCGTGCACATTTAGCCTGAATACATGTCTCATAGTTGATATCACCAAATCAAGAAAAAATTGGTGATGCATAATTGGTTGCGGTTTCTTTTAACACTTCTTGAACTGCTGCGGGTCCGGCCATAACTTCAATGAACCGCCTTGCTGCTTCACCTAGAACAATGGGTGCCCCTCGATTATTATTGGTCATATCTTCTCGACTTAAAATTGTAAAAACCTCACAAACTTTTTCATGATTCGATATGCCTCTCAACAGCCTTAGTAGTGGTTCATATTTTTCTAAAGTGTTTTGTAGCAAAGTTTTATCATCGCGATTTTGATATCGTTTTTTCAACAGATCGTACTTATTAAATACTAAAATTAATCGATCAATTTCTACATTCTTAAATGCTACCAACTCTCTTAAATTACTAAAAAGTTCGCCATTGTAATAGTCAATAGTTGAGCTATCCAACCCTTTCGCTGTATTTTCGGCATCAAACATGCAAATCAGGACAATACCCAACTTTTTGCCAGTACTTTTTCGGAGAAACTCAGTTTCTTCTTTAGCACGTTTAACTATGCTTCGCTGTGCTGAAAGCTCACCAGGAAAATCATGAACTGTTAATTTTAAATGAATATGAACGTCTGTAAGTATTTCAGCATCAGCGAAATGTGGTTCTGTTTCTTTTTGTGTGAAGTCATAGATTGGCACTGTGCTAGCCTTGTAGGTTTGTGAGGGCATTAGTCTGGAATGGTCCCAAGGGGCATGCCATTGAGCTAAGAGTGATGTTTTTCCAACAGCACGTGGACCGACAAGGATTACAGGTTGGTTATATGTTTTCACCACAGATGAAGACTTCAAACGTTTTTTTACATTATTATATTTAACTTCATATTGAGTCAAACGAGATACATTCTTTTGGCATAATCCCAAGTCTCTCTTTAAATTTGTCTGTTTTTCATTTAGGGTCGAAAGCTGGGATTCGAGAACATTGTTTTTTTGTCCTAAATCACTTTTTGTAAACCGCCAAGTTATTACACCGGCAACTAAGGCACCAATAATTGCGGCAATTATTTCTTGTATCCCCAAGACCGCTTTGATGAATTCGTCCATTTCGTCACTTTCTCCTAATGAATATTCTGTAGATTTGTCCTTCTCACTTGTTCGTTTGAAATCAGATATGCTAACGCCTTCCGTTTCAGCCGCCGCCGCGCAGACCACAACAACCAGAAGGCTGAAAGTGCCAAAATCACCCTGGATAACCGTAGAGTCCGTGCGGTCGGCTGGAAACGGTTGTTGGGCGGAATGGTTGGAGATAAGGGTATCGTACATTATTTTTACAATCATTCAAACTGGTCGCACTAGAATAACCTCATCAGGTTCAACACTATCACACGCAAATAACTCCGGTGTTTTTTCTTCTGATATACCTTCCAGCATCAAAGCAGCCTTCGCCTGATCAAAAGCCTGTTTGACTGAACGACCAAATCCGATTGCTGAGTAGAACTGAGCAGCAAATATTCTTGCTGCTTCATCACCAATTGCATCATTCATGCCGATAGCCATATCAACATATTGCGTTATTTCTTCGGCTTGGCCCCTAGAAAAACAAGAGTTAAAAACAACCACCTGTATATTATCGGCCATTGTGTTCATAGTTGCCATAATGGCGGCTTTACTGACAGGTTTAGTATTCCCATTAGAATCTTGAAATAATAACTCGTCTGAGTCTGAACCATGCCCACTAAAGTGGACGATATGGGGTTTATGTTCATTTAGAGCTTGCAAGAGATCAGACGGACGAACAGCCCACCAAGAAACTAACTCTACAGAGTCTCGGTATTCTGATGCACGTACTTTCTCCATGATGGCACGTATTTCTTCATCTAGCCGGAGTGGATTTTGATCCTGGGGGCTTGCTGCTAGAAATAGCACTTTGATTTTGAGGGGAAGTTTAGATATATCAATTACCAAGTGACTTCTCCCTAGCTGAGAGTAGAGGGTAGCTTGTCTCTGCGTCTCACGAGTAATCTCTTTAGCATGTCGTAATTCGGTATCTCTGCGCTTTTTTGCCTCTGTGCCTTGTTTTCGTTGTTCTTGTTCCTCTGCCCTCTCAAGATTTTTCACATTCCTGTTTAAATCCGCAAGTTTGCCAGCTATCTTTGAAGTAAGATCAGATGCTTTTTTCTGTGCTTGTGCCAGGGCATGTTGTTTAGAATTGATCTGCCGCTGTTTTGATTGTAATGTACTCTGGCTTGTCGATTTCGTAATGCTTCGTACAATGCTAGCAATATCATGCTGTAATTTAGCTATCTTCTCATTTTCCTGGCTTAAGTTCTTCTCCAGGGCAGCTTTCTCTTTGGTCAATCGGGCGATATTGTTTCGATATTGACTTATAGACATATCAAACCTCAATAGGAAAAGAATAACAGGCTACGTTAGATGGACATTCCACCCAACGCCACCCGCCTAACCCGACCCCATGCAGAGGTTGCCTAACGGTAAGCCCAAAGTGGCAAAACTAACTTCAATAAAAAGCGCCGTGTCTGGGTTCGGCTTTATTTTGGTTGTTAGGCGGCATTTACCTATCTAATGTAGTAGATCAATGAATTTACAAACGTAATCTATAAGCGATTTTCTTTTGGACGCTTAAATCCCTCTGGCCAGATTGTTGAATGATCATATCTGACTCCTTCTAGGCTAGCTCCACTTAAATCAGCTTCTTGTAAGTTAGCATTTCTCAAATCTGCCTTACTTAGATCGCTTTCAGTCAATCTAGCTTCTTTCAAATTTACCCCTTCCAGATTAGCTTTCCTCAAGGTAGCCGCACTTAAGTTAGCTGCGGTTAGGTTAGCTCTATATAGGTTAGCTCCCCCATGCTCACTAGCTAACTGATACCTTGGGAAGAAAACAAAACTGTTCCAGTCAGTCTGAGTCAGTTTAGCATTGCTCAGATTGGCACCTCTGAGGTCAGCCTCGCTCAGATTAGCTTTACTTAGATCGGCTTTGCTTAAGTCGGCCCAAATCAGTATGGCTTCCTCCATATTAGCACTTTCCAAATTTGCTTCTGATAGATTAGCCTCATATAAATTGGCTTCATATAGAAAAGCTTCACTTAGATTGGCCTTTTTAAAATCAGCCTCAGCCAGGTTAGCTTCACCTAAATCAGCTCCTCTCAAGTCAGTTCCACTTAAATTAGCCATACGCAAATCGGCCTTTTGTAAGTTTGCACGACGTAGATCCGCTTGGCTCAAGTTTCCTGCTCGTAGGTCAACTCCTTCTAGATCAACTACCCGCAAATCCATACCACTTAAATCAAAGCGAGCTAAACAAATATTACGTCCATCTTCAGCCCAATGAAGTGCAATTTGATACTGTTTCTCGCGAGGGGGTATATTAGTAATGGATTGAGTTTCAGAACCACCAAAATTCTCAAGCTCTAACAGCAGTTTTTTTAGTTCTTCTGCCGTATCTATTATTTCAATATCTAGACTAACGTCTGCTGAAATGCCAAGTCTAGCCTTTTTCTCTTTTAGGGATTGTAGCCGGCGGTTTTTACTGGCTATGATGTTTTTTAGGTCATCTATTTGTGACACTGATTGAACGTCCTACCTTTTAAGGGTAATTTACACTTTTTATTTTCAGCCGCCCAACGCCTGCAAATAACCCGTGCCCATGAAACCGATGACTTAAGACTCCCTCAAAGTGGCAAAGTCAACCTCAATAAAAGCTGTCGAGTCTGGCATCGGGTTGATTTGCTTGGTTATATGGCGGTTTTTTAAGATTATATGTACTCCGCCATTAATATTACTTTGACCAACGTAGTTCTTCCTTCGTGATTATCTTAGGTGCTTGATGATGAATAGCGGGTACTATGAACAAGGCCAAAAGTATTGACCAACTATCTTTTTCTTCTTTAGGCCAGTCATCAGGAAATTGGGCCTGAACTATGCTCACTACTTGTGAGGCAAGCCAAGACCCATATGTCAATACAAATCGGTGATAGTACTGCTTAAAATGCTTATTCGTTATGGAAAATACGCCAGTACTTGGATTTCCCCATACCATTCGCCCTAGGTGATGCAAACTTGCGTGAACAGCACTTGAAGATGCATGGTAGAAAAAGTCATATACCATAAGGTTGTTAGTCGCTTCAGCCATATACTTAACAGTTGGAGCAGGTCTATTTCCCCAACCTATCTTTTTTCCCAATTCTTTTAGCTTATTCTTTTGATCAAGTATTCTAGATTCTAATTCATCCATCGTTCGTCGTTCGGGTTCAGGTTGTGAATAGTCCTCCAAAGAAAGTAACTGTGCTGCGCGAGGAAAAAATTCATTTTGTGCTTTGAATCCTTGGAGAATTTCAAGTATGACTTTATCTTGCATATATTGGATCATTAGGTTCTCTGCTGGCGTTTTTATAAAACTGATGAAAATAAGTTCCTCGCACATTGGACGCAAAAGTGGCATTGCTGAATAACCTTTATCAAGTTTGGCGAGTTCAACAATTGCCAGGAGGGTTTCATATGTTTTTTGCGCTACACACCTCATGATTATATCAACCGAGAAATTGGTATATTGGATATCATTGCAAATTCGACCAACAAATTTTTCAATTATCTGGCACATCATCTGGGTAGACGTAAGTAAAAGTGCGTCAGTATCATTTTGCTCAAGTAAAATCCCTACTTGTTCTAACGTCTCCTCACGCCTTTCTTTATTCGTTTGCTTTCTCATTAAGTCTTCCAAATATAATCATTAACTATCTTATTGCAGACTTCCTTAGTGAATTCTGAGGGTTTTAGCCATATAACGCCCTGTCAATAACGCGATTGGCAAGGGTAGTCTGAACTCTGTGGTCTTGTGACCGTTGTTTGCTCAACCAATTTTAATAAAAACCCGCATGCCAATTAACGCGAATTGGCATGTTATATGCGTTGTTGGAGTCCATCCAAAATTTGGCTTAATAACCATCTCAACGAGGAGAACTCAAGGGCTACCCGGCCTAAATAGTGACGTGATATTTTGAAAGTCCCTGTACCGTTGGCCTCTTTAAATTCAACTATCCATCCTGGCTCATTAATAAAATTTGTTTCGTATCCTTTTTCTTCGGCGATCGATCCAATTGTGAGAATATCAACAAATATCATAATCTGAATTTCCCCTTCCAAAAACAGATACACGTTTTCGGGATTTTCTATGGAAAGAGTAAAAGGGTAGTAGGTAATCCAATCACTATTATTTTTGACAGTATTTAAGTAGAAAAACAAAGGCTTACGTACTTTGTCTGCAAATTCTGTAAATCTTGGCTCAGTTCCTGCTGTTTGGACGTAATAAAATACACCTGTTTCTACTTCTCTGTAAGCATATCTATTTTGTAATGCTTGGTCAATCAGTTCATTTAAAGACTTGATATATGTGACTTCAGGTGTGCTGGCATCAACTCTATTGACAAGCGGAAAACCACGCAGATCAAAAGCGTAGTCATCATCCAAGTATGCTTGAACCTTCTTTAATTCCTCTATCTGGCGACTTACTCTGGCATTTGTATTATTGCTAGATTTAACCTCGATCAATCTCGGAGTAGGTCCATCGAGAAAGCAAACATCACCGTATCTTATACTGTTAGTTAAATCAGTGCGAAGTACTGCTACTCCTTGAGCAGCGCCAATAGAAACCATTAATTTCTCGCCTTTTATTCCAGTTTTACCACCTATATTACCAGGAGTCTCCTTATAATCAGGGGAGTCGCTCTTATAAGCCAAGGGTTTTATGTCCCACTTATCTAAATATAAAAAAGCTACCCCGTCTCCTACTGTTCTGAACACAAATAAAAGCCACTGATATTCTTTAACACGTTCTTCAATAGTACGTCTTTTTTCTTTTAATTCCGAAGATTTCTCTTTGGGTAGTCTTTTTTGACGTAAATCTTTTTTAAAATTGCTGGCTTTCTCTTTAAGCTGGCCAATTCGGCTTTCAATATATGTTATCTTTTTGCTGACTTCTTCCTGAATCTCTACAAGCAATTCCAAGTTACCTGTATCTTGCTCTAAAAGTCTTAAGTTGGAGACTAATTTTATTATTGATTTTCGATAATAACTTAACATTTAGTATGTTTCAAAGAAAGCATATAACGCCTCCCGCATTAGCCGCGCCCGCGAAACCTACACTAACCCAATGGCTCAAAGTGCAGAGGACTCCCTCACTAAAAATCGAGCTCGTGGCGTCGGCTACATGCGGTTGTTGGGCGGCACCTGACTTCAGACCATCAGATTCGGGATACTTATTTAGGCTCGATTTTAAGTTGTCTAATCCAGTCCATAACGTCTTCACGGTCCCCACCATTGGGAGCTAGTTCAAGATACCGCTCAAAATCAGAAATAGCTTTCTCTTTTTCAGAAGACTCTTTATAGATATTACCCCGATGAAGATAAGCCTCTGCTAGATTTGGATTCAGGTTAATTGTTTGTGTGTAGTCTATAATAGCTTGTTCGAAATTACCTGAATTTCTATAAAAATTTCCTCGATGAAGGTAAGCAATTGCATATTCTGGAGCCACTTCAATTGCTTTGTCAAAATCCGAAATAGCTAGCCCTAGCTTGCCAGTATCCTTGAAAAAATTAGCCCGATCAACATAGGCATCCGCATTTTCTGGGCTGTCTGGGTCTAACTCAATAGCTTGAGTATAGTCTTGGAGAGCCTTATCTAGTTCACCAGAAGCATTGTAGGCACTGGCCCGATTACTATATGCTTGAATAGAGTCCGTGTCTATTTCAATGGCTTTAGTATAATCTTGAATGGCTTTGTTAAAATCGCCAGAAGACTGATAAGCACTACCTCGACTGACATATAATGGTGCAAAATTTGGATTTAGTTCAATAGCATGAGTAAAGTCTTGAATCGCTTTGTTAAAATCGCCAGAGAACTGATAAGCTCCACCACGACCAATATATGCTGGTGCAAAGTTTGGATTTAGCTCAATAGCATGAGTAAAGTCTTGAATCGCTAGTTCAATTTCACCGGAATCATGCGGATTAACGTATAAACCCGAATTATTTAAATCCAACTTAATGCTATAATGATTGGGGAGAAGATAAACAACGCCTCTATTGACATAGGCTGGTACAAGATTTGGATCCAACTCAATCGCCTTGCTATAATTGCTAATAGCTTGGTTTTGGTCTTTTTCAATGCCTTCGTAGATAAAACCTTTGTAAAAATATGTCATAGCCAAACTCTGTTGAAATTGTTCAGACCCCACATCTTGCATGAAGTCAGTAGTCTCATCAAAAATAGTAAGTGCTTTGGAAAAATCTCCTCTCAAAAAGAAAATCTGGGCAACAGTGAATTGTGTCAAAAAACGCATCTGGTCAGGCAGCTTATGATTCACATACAAAGTAAAATCATCGGGAGGAACCGAAAGGTTTATCAAGTTGTCTGGTAATTCTTCTGGAAGGTAATCCAACTTTTCTGGCTTCAAAATTGTAAAGCGAGGAAAGAAGCCAAAATCATCGTAGTGTCCCCAAATGAAAATGGTAGCGTTATACCTTTCTCCTTCCTCTTTAACCTGTTTTAACTCATCTTGTCTAAAAGTCTTGTGAAGCCTCTCTAGGCGGACATTAAATAAATTATATTGCCCCAAGGCTTCATCTAAGGCTACTTTTATTCTACCTGCCGCATCAAAACTTATGCTACTCTCATCGTTGAAATCGGCCACCAATATTAGGGTTTCATCAGGGGTAGCTGTAGATGTTATAAATTGTGTAGCCGTAGGAGTTGCTGTATTAACCAATCTAGGTAGCCAGAGTGCGGCAAGTATCCCACCTAGTATAAGTAATGGTCCAAGACCTAAAGACTTAATATAAACTTCTTGACCATCACTGGTCACCCAGAGTATAGGTGATCGTCTTAGAAAAATCTGTGCTGATAAAAAAATAAGAAGTATTATTAAAGTGCCAATATACGTAAGAGTGGGAGGTATCCAATCTACAGCGTTACTGAGAGTATCTAAAATAGAACCAACAAATAAAAAACCTGTGATAACCCAAGGAAGATAGGATGTTACAATTTTCTGATACCAAGGTTTTCTCATTTCTAAGAGATCTCTTGTTCGTTACTATCGGAGTAACACTAGCCGCCCAACGAATAAGATTCATGTGGCGCGACAAAAGCAAAAAAGACGAGGCTAAGCAGCA
>JAGRBY010000241.1 GCA_020433835.1 Anaerolineae bacterium
CTATTATTAGGCTCCCCTAGTGAATCAACCAACGGAGATAATCCTATGGCAAATACGGTATTAAACGATAGGCCGGAAACGCTGTCTGAGTCTATTCAGGAAAATGGTAAGCCCGATGTCGATCAACCGAATGAGCAGGGTTCAACAAAACAGCCAGAAGGTGTAGAGTCAGCGCTACCACGCGCGGTTATACCCCAAGATGTACCCGAAGATGCTGACCTCACGCATCCGGCTCTCTATTTTAATCGAGAATTAAGCTGGATTGATTTTAACTGGCGTGTTTTACATTTGGCGGTTGATGAGCGAACGCCGCTGCTGGAGCGGGTGCGCTTTGTAGCCATTACAGCCAGCAATTTGGATGAATTTTGTCAAAAGCGGGTCGGTGGGCTAAAGCGCCAGGAAGCCGCCGGCGTTCAGGATCTTTCGCCGGATGGCCGCACGCCCAGTG
This sequence comes from Anaerolineae bacterium, assembly GCA_020433835.1. Next base: position 449 of record JAGRBY010000241.1, read on the forward strand.
GGCAGTTGGCGATAATCAGCAAAGCGTCTGGGGTTATGCATCAAGCTCTGACGGCGCTTTGGGAAAACGTGTTGAAATCTGCTCTGGCAGAGCAGATCGGCGTAGTCATCTGCGATTACGATGATCTTGATGAGCCACAGCAGCAACAGTTGTATGAATACTTCCAAAACCAAATCTATCCTATTCTCACGCCTCTGGCGGTTGATCCGGGCCGTCCCTTTCCTTTTATATCGAACTTAAGTTTGTCGTTGGCTATCGTTTTGCAAGATCGCAAGAACCATAAAAAGCATTTTGCACGCTTAAAAATACCGACCAATCTGGGGCGGTGGCTGCCGATTAAGAAAGAAAGTGATGACGGAAAAAAATATTTCCTGCCGATCGAACAGCTCATTACCCATCATGTTCGCGATCTGTTTCCGGGTATGGATATCGTTAGCGTGCATCCTTTCCGTATAACGCGCAACGCAGACCTTCGGCGTGATGAGGAAGAAGCAACAGATTTGCTCTTTATGATTTCCAAAGAATTGCGGGCGCGGCGTTTCGCGGCGGTGGTGCGCCTGGAGATCGCCGCCGGTGCCCCGGCCATAGTGCGTGATTGGTTAATGGAAGAGCTAGAGTTGAGCAGCGATGATATCTACGACGTTGAGGGTCTTATCGATTTAACGAGCTGTCACACCATTGCCAACCTGGATTTTCCGGAGTTTCAATATGTGCCCTGGGAGCCGATTATCCCAGCTCCGTTCTCTCAGCTTGAAAACGATCGTGAGTTAGATGTTAATTTGTTTGATCTGATCAAACAGAGCGATGTGTTGGTTCATCATCCCTATGAGTCATTTGCCGGTACGGTTCAACGGCTCATTGAAGAGGCTGTTGATGATGAGAAAGTGCTGGCTATAAAACAAACCTTGTACCGCACTTCTGATGAATCGCCCATTATTAAGGCTTTGGTCAAGGCGGCGGAAAAAGGGAAGCAAGTGGCCGTTTTGGTTGAAGTCAAAGCCCGTTTTGATGAAGCCAACAACATTGAGTGGGGCCAAATGTTGGAACAGGCCGGCGTCCACGTGGCCTATGGTTTGGTAGGGTTAAAAATTCACGCCAAAGCAACGCTGATTATCCGCCAGGAAGAAGATGGCCCCAAAACCTATTGTCACATCGGCACCGGCAATTACCATTCTAAGACGGCGCGATTGTACACGGATTTAGGCTTAATCACATCAGATCCGGTCATCGGTCGGGATTTAGTCAATTTATTCCACTACTTAACCGGCTACGCCCCAGAGCAGCCCTACAAGAAGGCGATTATCGCTCCTCGCGATATGCGTGATCATATTAATAAGTGCATCCAGCAAGAAATTGAATGCCAAAAGCAATACAATAATGGTCGCATCATCGCCAAGATGAATGCGTTGGATGATGTTCGTGTTATTCGGGAACTATATCAAGCTTCGCAGGCCGGTGTGCAAATTGATCTTATTATCCGAGGCCACAGCCGTCTTCGACCCGCTCTGCCGGGCTATAGCGAAAATATTCGGATTATAAGTATTTTAGGCCGGTTTTTGGAGCACGACCGTATCTTCTATTTCCACAATAATAATCAGCCGATTACGCTGATTGGAAGCGCTGATTGGCGCAACCGTAACCTTTCAGAGCGGGTTGAGTTGTTTGTGCCGGTTGAAGATGCCAATCTTCAAAAACGCCTTATTCAGCTGCTCAACACGGCGTTAAGCGATAATCGTTTAGCGTGGAAACTTGACTCAAACGGCCAATACACCCTCCGACGCGCAACCGGCACCCGAACCGAATACAATATGCATAAGATTTTAATGGATCAAGCCAACGACAGCAGAAGATAACTTTTTTAGGCGTTACGCACTTCAAAATTTGCTGGCGTGACTAACAAAAAACTCTCCCAAGTACCTTCTGGGAGAGTTTTTTATTTGCAACATAGTTTGCCAAATAAAACGTTACTAACCGTAGCTGTATCCTGACATAAAATGCTCTTTCAGCGAGATAGGGAACGGAGATAACTTAAATTTGACGGGTGCTGCTTGTGCTTCGTTATGAATGAGTTTTCTAATAACCACTGACTCGGAACAAATATAACTGTGTTGAGCAATGATGCTCTGATAAACAGTGGTATGCTTGCCTACATAACTTCCTTCGTCGATAACAGAATTTCTAATCCATGTTTTGCGGTCAATGACACTACCATCATGGATTACGGTTGGTCCATAGATAGTCACACCCGGTTTTATTTTTACATTGTCGCCAATATAAATTGGGCCAAGTAACACTGCATCAGAAGCAATAGAAACGTTTTTGCCAGACCACGTACCGGGGCTAATCGGTGTTCCTAAACGAATGTGGTTAACCTTACCATCCAAAACATCAACAACGGCTTGTTCATAGTTTTGGATAGTGCCCATGTCACGCCAATACCGACTGGCTAGATAGCCAAAGAATGGCACTTCGTCATCCAGAAGCTGGGGGAAAATATCGTAAGAAAAATCGTATTTTGTGTCCGCTTGCATATACGCAAGAACAGTTGGCTCTAGAATGTAAATGCCGGTGTTGACAATGTTCGAGATTATCTCGTCTGGTTGAGGTTTTTCAAGCAAATGCTGAATTCCCCCTCGTTTGTCGAGCAAAACAACACCGTACCCCTTAGGGTTATTTACCCGTTTTAGAGCCATCGTAACCTTAGCTTGTTTGTCACGATGGTAGCGAATAAGTTTCGTGAGATCGATATCCGTTACAATATCGCTGCTAATCACCAGAAACGGCTCATTACCAATATACGGCTCAGCATTCTTTACCCCACCGGCTGTACCCAAAGGTGTTTCTTCTAAGGCATAGGTGATTTTCATGCCAAAGCGGGTACCATCGCCAAAGTATTCTTGTACCTGGTTGGCCATATGTTTAACCGTAATGATAACATCGGTGATATGGTGATGTTTTAACAGCCCTAAAATATGCGATAGCACCGGCTTATTAACCAGAGGTACCATCGGTTTGGGGCGCTTGGCGGTTAGCGGATAAAGCCGCGAGCCGAAACCGCCGGCCATAATAACTGCTTTCATAAGGCACCTACATGAGGGGCTTGCTGTTGCGTAAGGCGATTTAGTCGGTGAGGGTTTTCGTGACGAAACCGCTTACACCAAGCCTCTAATTTAGGAAGATATTGAGCATAATGTTGCCAGGTATTCTGAGCCACCATCTCCTGCGCCAGGGGATTGGTTAACCGCAATGGAGGCAATTGCCTAATTGCTTTTAATAAGGCTTGGTGAGATTGACGAAAGTCATTTTCAACCTCATGCCAACTCCAATCTTTGCGGTCAAGATAAAATTCGCGATTAAGCCCTTCCACGTCAGGCGAAGCCGCTAAAGGACCGTTTGTATGGTGCGCGTTATCTAAAAGAATAGCGCAACGCCAGACCCAAGCTGAGATATTAGCTATGGTATCTTTTATCGACCACCCATCACAAAATGAAGGCGATTCTAGCGATGTAATGTGAAGTTCTCGACACAAATTTAAAATATTTGTGTAACCACTTTTGATACGTTCGATAGTGATTTCGGTTGTGGTGTCCATAATAAAGCTCACATGTAGCGGTAGCTCATGTATTGGGCTTGTTTCGCAATTTGTAGTAAATTTATTTCGCTGGAGTTGTCTGTTGAGAGATAATAGACAGAGGTCAGTGACTTAGACTCATTTACGCGAGGAAAAGTTTGATCATGATGCGTAAGAATTACAACAGGAGTATTGGTTAGTTTTGGGTCAGTGGTAAGTTTTTCGTATGCTTCCTCCAAACTGTCTTTGTTATCTTGAGATTGAAAATTGAATACAATTAAATCGAATGATTGCTGCCCGGCAATATTTAAGCCATCGGAAACCGACTCAGTGCGAGAAACTTGACAGCCATTACTCTCCAACTGTCGCTTTAGCCTTAATCCCTCTGAATTTTTATTTCCAAAAATAAGTACGTAAGGTGGATATGTTTTATAACCTTCTTGTTTTAGTTTAACATCTTTCGCAACAATTGCATTGTTTGCGTACTTGTTTACGCCCATCTTGCCTCCTCTCAAAAGGACATGTAAGTAAGTATCTATAAAATTTTTTTATTTACAGAGCCGAGGCTAATAGCCTGGCAACTGTAGGTTGTAATTTAGAAGTTATTGTATTTTTTTCGATGTATGCGCTTGCTCCCGAGCCAATAACGCGGGTTCTACTTGTTTCACTATCGTAATTTGCCAATGCCACAATAGGTGTAGAAGGCAAAAATGCCTTTAAAAGCTCAACAAGCCCAGGTCCCTCGGCCCCTAAGGGACCTATATCTACAATAATGACGTTTGGTTCAGTATGTTGAGCTATTGCGATGGCTTCTTTGCCGTGAGCAGCTTCGATAACATGACAATTGGGAAATTTTGTCTCTAGCCACCTTTTTAGCGTTAAGCTTAAATAAAGGTGATCCTCAATAATAAGGATAGTCGTTGGCATGGAAGCCTCGTTATTATAAAGAACAGTCGGGTTATGGATAGGTGCTGGGTTAAAGCTTATCATTGAACTGTGCATAATAAAAAAGGCCACTCTCCCGGTTTAACCCGTATGTAAAATTCAAAATTGATCGGGGAGATGGCCTACTATTATAGCAACAGAGACCTCCTCTCCTTTTATTGAACTGGTAAATGTCAGGGTGATCGAGTGTATACAACCTCTAGTATTATTGTACTGGAAATGGAAACGTTTGTCTGTAGAATAACTTTGATAGATAGTGTCGAGAAAACTTGATAAATTTGGCACTATTCAATGGAAGTGATGCCATGCCGTATAGCAAATTTCACAAGCGAAGGGATATCACTTATATCAAGCTTTTGCATCAATCTACTTCGATATGTATCCACGGTGCTGGAAGATAATGATAACAAGCTGGCTATATCTGAGCTGGATTTGCCTTCCACCACAAGCTGTAAAATTTCACGCTCACGTGAACTTAACCGCGTTAGAGGGCTTTCAACTTCTTCAGTTTCACGTTGGGTTATATAATCTTCGATGATGATGTCTGAGATTTTTTGGCTTAAATAACGTTGCCCTTTATAGACGGCATGGATAGCATCAACCACTTCAAATCCGGCCGATGCCTTTAAAAGATACCCGCGTGCACCAGCTTGCAGTGCTCGATAAATATGCCGGCTGGTGGCGTGCATGGACAAAATAATCACTTTGATATCAGGGCAGACATCTATGATTTGTCGGGTGGCTTCGATACCGTTCATTTCAGGCATTGCAATATCTAAAATGGCGACATCCGGGCAAGTTTGGCTCACCAGATGTAGAGCATCACGCCCGTTATCGGCATCGCCAATAACCTTTAGATTCTCGTTTGTCTCTAATAGTGAACGAAGTCCGTCGCGGACAATAGCGTGGTCGTCAGCTAATACGATCGTTATCACGATGAGGTACCTCCACGATTACTCGGGTGCCATTATTTGGCTGCGACTCGATTCGACAATATCCACCCACAGCCGCAGCGCGTTCAGTCATGGTGATCAAGCCCCAATGCTGTTTTTTGGCAGGATCAGTTTGACTTACTGTCTCAAACCCTTTTCCATCATCGTTGACAATGAGGTAAACCATGCCATTATAACTGTTTATGCTTACGGTGGCTAAATTAGGCTGAGCATGTTTTGCAACATTGGTTAGAGCTTCCTGAACAATGCGAAATAGGGAGTCTTCTACAGGCGGAGAGAGACGGGGAGATAACTCTTCAGCATCAATATTTACCGTAAAATTGACGCGAGACGCAAAAATCCGACAGTACCAACGTAGTGCTGCAATAAGCCCATAATCGTCTAAAATCTGTGGACGTAAATTTGCCATGACATCGCGAATGCGATCACCCGTTTGTGAGATGATATCTAATGAATCTTGGATGCGCTGTTGAATAGTATCGAGAGAAGTTTTTGAGTCATCAAATAGCTGTGCTTGAATAATATTAAGATTAAGGTCGAGCGCTGTTAAATTTTGCCCTACTTGGTCGTGAAGCTCTTGGGTTAGGGCTTTTCGTTCAACCTCTTGCGTGTTGGCTAGCTGCCTGGTTAAAGCTTGAAGCTGTTCTCGCTGTTTGTTGACGGCGTCAAACAGTTGATCGCGCTCTTTTTCAAAGCGTATTCGCTCGGTGATATCTTGCCCAATAGCCAGCAGCCCTATTATTTTATTATTGGAATCTTTCAACGTTTTATCGTACCACTCAATTGCCCGCATGTTTCCGGATTTTGTTATTATCGAGTTAACTTTCCCCTTGGTTTGGACATTATTGATTGCTTGAGAGAAGCGCCATCGCGCCTGCTTTCGTTCTTCAGAAGGCACAAACGTTGTAACCCAATTTTTGCCTTTTACTTCGTTCAGTTTGTAGCCTGAAATCTCCTCTAGATAGTGGTTGAAGCGAATAATATGCCCAGTTTTATTGAGCACTAAAATAATGACTTGAGCTGTGTCGATGATACCTTCGGCAAAATCTTTACCCTGCTGAAGCGCTTCTTCTGCCATCTTTAAATGGGTAACATCACGATTCATACCTACTAAGCCGGCAACTTGTCCATCAGAACCGCGGATTGGAATTTTTGTAATTAAAATTCTTTTTTGATTACCCGTCAACGGATCGATAAATGGCTCCATATGGCTAATCAATGATTCGCCTGATTGAAGCAGTGTCTGTTCATCTTGGTATGCCTGTTGCGCCAAATGAGGGTAGGCAAAATCAAAATCAGTTTTGCCGATAACCTCTTGAGGTGACGATGCTCCCAAGCGGCGTCTTAATGGTTCGTTGATGAGTATAAACCGGCCTTGGTTATCCTTCACGTAAATGTCGTCCGGTAAATGATCGATGAGGGTGCGCAGCAAATTGTGTTCTTTAGTCAGCTGTTCTTCATGCAGCTTGTGTTCAGTAATATCTTGAGCAACACCGTAAATGGTTTCCACTTTTCGATGATTATGATCCAAAATTGGATAGCTGATATCGCGAAACCAGCGGGTCTGTTTATCATTATCAACAATCTTGAATTCGCTCACATCGATTTGCCCTGCTAAAAGTTGTTGCAGGCGATGATGAGCTATATTTTTGTCTCTGGGGTGAATGATTGCCGGAATAATATCATCATGTTTATGATATTTAGCCGGCGGGGTATTGATTATCCGGCTGATGGAGTCTGTTGCCCACTCAAGCTCTACTTTTTCATCTGTCTCAACCTTAAGGGAATAAGCGTATTCGGTGCAGATATCGAGAAGTAGGCGGTATCGTTCTTCTGAGTGACGCAGCTCCGGAAGGAGTTTTTCGAGGTTATCAATATGCGCTTGTAGTTTGCGGTTTTGCTCCACCATATTTACATAGTTGCTGTTATTGCTTGGTGAAGCGTTACCGTTACTGAAATAGCCACATAGTATTTTCAGTAACGTTCTAATGGATTTCAGCATGGATCAACCTCTTTGTTGCATGCCGCATTATTAGGATACGGTTAGGTAAACCCTTTTCGTCTAGGAAAAGCAATACAATAACGGACCATGTCGTGTTGATCTGATAGCGAAAGATTTCTATCTATCAATTTACAAACAGTGCTTGAGAATTTTCTGATTTTGAATATCTTTCATTTTAGAAAAATAGGAAGCCTTATGTGCTGTCTGAAACAGATTTTTAATAAAACAGGCAGCACATAAGGAAGGTACAACAACGATCCAATTACGACTCTTCTCCTGGTCGGCCTGTACTTGGATAGCCATCCCAGTCAATTGCCGTTATTTTTAATAGTTGATAAATAGCCTCATCAAGCGCAACATCAGCCTCAGGAACCCCCAATTCTACCCAGCGTCTTATATGATCACTGAGTCGGGCAGCGAAAGCCTGGGCGAAGGGCTGAAATACGCCTTGTGTATCGGCCTCAATGAGTTTAGCCAGAGTGTGACTGGCTGCCGGATTGCCACTGATGATATCTTGGGCTAGAGCATTTGTCATGCTTTGTACATCAATTTCAATTGTTTCAAAATACATGGTTCCGCCTCCACTTTAATTTTAGTATAAAGTAAAACTGGTCTATACGCCCCGGACGTTTGGGGAGTATTTAACCTGTATAACCAGCCAGTTTGTGACAAATATCACAAATAAAGAGGTAAAAAATTACCTTCATAATTTTAACGAAGGCAATTTTGAATACCAATAGCATATGAGTTACGAAGTTCAAAAGGTGACAGTCACTGGACAATAATAAATCGCCCTATTTGAGCTAAACGGACGTACATTCTCAATCAAAAAGTGACTGTCACCTTGTTCATTCGCTCAACTGCGGAAGTCATATAGCAATAAGTTTTAGCTATTTTTAATTTTTGTATCCATAGCGTGCAGAGCATCTAATAGACGTGAGGGTGAGTCGACTTTGCTAACAAAGGCGTTTGCCCCTGCTTTTAGGGCTTGCCGTTGCCCTCCTGGCCAATTGCTGAGTGCAATAACCTGCAAGTTAGGGCACGTTTTTCTAAGGGTAGACAAGGGGTCAGTAGGTGATAGGCCTGGTAATTCCCAATCAAGAAGTACCAGGTCAGGTAGCCTTGCACGAGTTTGTTGCACTAAACTCTCGGCATCACTCGCTTCACCAACGACCAGCATGTTCATCTCGTGGTCTAGCAGTATATGGAGTGCTTGACGCACTTGGCTTTCATCATCAGCTAAAATTACACGCACTTGAGGCATACTCTTTGGCTAAGTTTAGTGTTTTAAGTTTAGTTTAAAAGTTTTACAGACACACTAGGCACATGAAGGGGATGTCACCTAGTCAGTTGGATGGTTTTTTATAGAACGGTAGCAAAATGGTTAAGAGTATCAACTGATTGCTCAAGCAACCAGATTGTATTTTATCGCCAATGCCGCGGCTTCCGTGCGGCTGTGTGCTCCCAGCTTAGAAAGAATGTTGCTTACATGAAATCGCACAGTTGATTGACTGATCATCATCTTTTTGGCGATTTCTCCATTGTTTAAACCTTTTACAAGTAAAGGTAAAACCTGTTGTTCGCGTTCGGTCAAATCAAGGCCAATATGACGGGGATGCGTTGCGGCATCTAATAGGGCCTGAGCTGCCTCGGGAGCCAAGGTAGAGCGACCAGCGTTGGCTAAGCGAATGGCTTCGGCCAATTCATCGGCCGTGACATCTTTTAATAGGTAGCTGGTGGCTCCGGCTTCTAAGGCGCGTTGAACTAAATTTTGTTCTCG
>JAGRBY010000242.1 GCA_020433835.1 Anaerolineae bacterium
CAATATCGATCCGGCCCAACTGCGGTTGACCATTAAAGAACTCGATGAAACAGAGCCTCCTCCCACCGATCCCCAGCCTGAGGTCAATCCGGGCGAACACGTGGTTCTGCTGCCCGACTCTGACAGATATTTCGATGCGGCAGCCGCCTACATTTGGCATTTTCAACCCGATGTAAGTTTTGCCATCGATCAGGCCGTTGGGCGCTGGAAATATGTGACCGCCATAGGGGGCGAAGATGTAATCAGCGATTCACAACTCGATCGCTTACGCAACGGCGGTGCGATTCTGGTTCAGCGTATTACCGGTGATCCCGATACGGTGCGAGCAACCCTTGATGATCTGGTTGAGGCTAATTTGCGCTTTTTGGCTGACTCAGAGCCGCCCGCCCCGGAGCCTCAACTTTATACGGTTCAGTCCGGTGACTCATTGTCACGTATTGCTTTGCAGGTTTATGGACAGGCCTCACTTTGGACAATTATCTTTGAAGCAAATCGTGATGTTCTAAGTGATCCCAGCCTCATAAGGCCGGGTCAAGTTCTTGTTATTCCGCCGAAACCGGCATAATTATGGCTAAACGTCGATCACAACTTTTAGAAATTTTATATTCCAATGGGCCGGCCGCTGCCGTGATAAAAGCGGCAGCTAAAAACAAAGATCGCGGCCTGGCTTCGGAGCTTCGCTATCCGTTTTTAGCTATTGTCGGCCAAACCGAAATGAAAATGGCCTTACTTCTGGCGCTCATTAATCGGGCGATTGGTGGTGTTTTGTTGTTAGGGGCCAGAGGCACAGCCAAAACAACGGCCGTACGGGGGTTGATCGACCTGATGCCGGTGGTTGAGCGCAGTACTTGTGAGTATGGTTGTGAGCCGGAAGACGTTATTCTGTACGGGATGAGCGGTGTCTGCAAAGATTGTGCCACCAAACTGGGAATGGGCGATCCCATTACCGAGAGTGAACCGATGCGTCTGGTTGAATTACCCCTCAATTCACGGCTTGAGGATGTAGTTGGCGGCGTCAACGAGCGCGTGGCAATGGAGCAAAAGCGGCTTATGGTGGAGCGCGGCATTCTCTCCCAAGCCGACCAAAACCTCCTCTACATTGATGAAGTCAATTTGCTCGATCCCTTAATCATGGACGCCATTCTCGATGCCGCTGCTCAGGGGCAATACACGGTTCGACGCGGGCCGGTAGCCTCGACCTACCGTTCTCGCTTAACGCTGGTCGGCTCAATGAACCCTGAAGAGGGCAATCTGCGCCCGCAGATACAAGATCGTTTTGGGCTGCGGGTATTGATTCGAGGTATCGAAAACCTCGACGAACGGATGGAGATCTACCATCGGGCCGTATCCTACAAAAATAAGCCTTATAAATTTGTGCTAGATTGGTCGCATGAAACGGAAGCGGCTCGCTGGGAAGTTATTGAGGCTCGCAAGCGTTTGCCAAAAGTGAAGTTTGCCGATGGCGTTGAAAAAGAGGCTATAAGCTGGATTCAAGCGTTAAAGATCGACAGCCATCGTGCCGAGATGACGCTTTTTGAAGCCGGACGCGCTCTCGCGGCGGCAGATGGTCGCCTGGAAGTGACAATAGAAGACCTGCGCACGGTTGCACCCATGGCGTTACGGCAGCGTCAAACAGAAACAGCCCAATCTTTTTTTAACGCCCAACAAAAAGAGGACAAAACTATAAAGGCGATTATCGAACGCAAAGCAAAATCGGCTTCTCGCAAGGCACGCTCGAAAAAAACAGCCGAGCGTAGCGAACAATCGATAAACGGGGCGTTATCGACTACCGAAAGTGATAATGTAAAAAAATCAGAAACGCAGGTGAATTAAAGACGCAATCACTTGAATTGCGTAACGGTCTAGGTCATTAATTAAGCAAACGCTGCTTCTTGAGGATACAGTTCCAATAATTCGGCCAGCATCATAAGTGAGTACTGGCAAGTGCTTGGAATATATTTCCGAATAAGCCTCATTTTCTCCAGCAACTCGTGTTTGGTAATTAAGCCAAAATCACTGGTTGTATTCACCAACTCTAAAAATTTGTGCAGTGTGCCCTCATCCACGCCGGGAATATTTTTGGCGGCAAAGTGTACCGCCGCTTCTACACTTTCTCTTGTTACTGAGGCCAATTTTGCACTCGTCATTTGCGAAAATCCTCCACACTTCTGCTTTTAGTGAGTTTACTTTTTATAAGACGTCTGGTAAGCTGAAGATGTTCCCACGTTATCTTCAAAAGAATCTTAGCCTAATTCGTTCGCTGCTGTTTGTTATGGCTGCTTGCTATAGCAAAACCGATAAGGCGATATTCAGGAAGTAGCTTCTCGAGCTTTGATAGATCGCGCTGTCCAACTTGAGATAGTGTAGTTTCTTGGCCACGTTCAAAAATTAAACGCCAGGTGTTTGCCATAATGTGATCATGCGGATTTTTCATAAGAAAAAGGTCATTGTAATGCTGCATAATAACTCCAGAACTTGTTTTAAGATAACACACAATAGGATTGGTCACTTGACTATTGCATGGTAATTTACTGACGCAACCCTGACAGTAATCAAGTTTTTGTCCGTCAGGCTGCCGTTAGTTAGTTTTCACAAATTCCAAACTGCATTGAGAAAACGATGTTTGAGTGCAGAGTGTTACGGTAAAATCATAACATAATTTTGCTGACGTTGGCGTTACAGTTTTGTTACGAAACAGTTTGGAAATCTTTATAGATATTAAGGATCTACCGGGTTACTACGTAAACAATAGAGCTAACACTAACGTAACACAAGCTACAGAGAGCAGTAAATAGGTGCCGATGCAAAAGATAACGGCTAAAGTCAAAATTAAGCGTTTCACCGATTTGGGCCACATATACATTGGAGGTAGAGACTCTAACTTCGGCTGAAAAATTCTAAGCATTTGCACGGCATGTTCTCCTGGATGATAGAAAGGCCCAATGATGTCTGCGATTTATAGAGTGTCTCAATCATTGAAACCACTCTATATTATGAATATAAAAACTCTTGGAGTTTTCATAAAATTTTGAAAAGCACCAATAGTATACGCCTAGTGCCCCCTTACGTCTGTAAGGAAATCACGATGTCTCACAAAATATTTTGTATTGTCAAAAAATGAAGGAAAACTTAAGAGGTCTTCACCATAATAATACTGTAGTGAGGCTTGAATAAAAAGAGGCAAAAGTCACTAATTACATGGGCCAAAGGTACTTTGAAATTTGCCCGAAAGTACTTTTTTGGCCCCCCAATGGGCATGTATGGCTAAAATGCATAAATTGTAACTTCGTCCTGCTGGAAAACGACGCGCATAATTTGGTCAAATTTTTTGAGACCTTGCGGCGAATACCGTTCACGCTCCAAAGCGCCAACATAGACATACTCTACGCCATATTTATGGAGCAATTCCTGTGCTTGCAACGGATCAGGCGTATTAAAAATAAGGTCGATGTCAGGCTCGCGACGGCCAGGTTCATCGTAATTGCCGCGCCACTGACTCTGATGACCACCCCACCCCAATAACGTGGGGATGCCCGTTAACGCCGATATGCGACCGGTGTATTGATACGCCGCATAACCGGAACCCGGTGCTTCGAGGAGTGTGGCGTTATCGGGGGCATTTTCGCGCAGCCAGTTTATGGCCGCATAATCACTGGGCCGCTGGCGCGATATCCAGGCGATGCCGTTGAGTGTGGCCTCATCTTGAAAATTGTTGGCTTTATTGGCCGTGGCCAAAATCGGGTAAATCATCGCGCCACACACAAGAATGACCATGATACCCTGCCACGCGAGCCGAGGCAGACCGCGCAGTTTGGTCGAGCCGTAGTAAACCGTAAAAGCCGAGACCAAAGCCAGCAAAACCCAGGCCTGGAAATAAAACTTGAAGATCGTATTCATCCGAATTCCGAAGTTGTCGCGCAGGTAGACAAACTCAACTGCCAGAGGTAGCCCTAAGCCTACAATGAGCAGGATAAGGATGAACTTCTCAACCAACGTCGTATCGTTGGAACTGCTTGTATCGGGCTGAGGCGTTGCGTTGAGCAGCCCGATCATCAATGCCGCAACCCATCCCAGCAATCCCCCCAGAAATAGAAAGGTCCAGGGCGCGATCAACCGTCGTTTAAACGATTCTTGAAGCAACGCTCCCACCGACGCATCGCCAATCACCGCCTGGACGTTGGGATTGTTGATAATGCCCTCTATATACCCCCGGCCCGCCGGGTTGATCAAGACCGTGGTGAGAATAACCAGCATCACCAGGAACGGCCCCAATAGAGTCAGCGGCAGTGTCCACCCTATCTGCTTGAGCCAGCCCCGGTTGTGGAGCGATACAATCAGCACGAATACGACCGCGGTCACCAGAAACGGCCCGAAAAAGACAAAAAAGTGGGAGAAGCGAGTAGGATTCCAGAGATTCGGCAGCAGACCTTTGGCCTGAGATTGAAACGTAGCGTAGAACGGCAGATAAAGCACAACCCCGGCGATGGCCAGCATGAGGGTGCCGCCGATACCGGGCAACAGAGCAAGCTGCCAATTCTCCTGCCGGCGAGCCAGCCAGACGATGAAGGCCAGAGCCACCACGCTCAGATAAATAGGAAAGTCCCACGTATTGAGAAAACTCAGACTGCCTACAAAAACCGCGTAAAGAAAGAAGCCGAGCCGCCCGCCCGTGGCTGTACTAATCGCTTGCCAGGCGAATCGAGCGCCGTCGAGAACTCTGCCCGGCAGATTGCGGGCGCTGTGTTGCCCTGCCTGACGCGCAACACGGTTAGGATTGACCAACAAGTTTAAGGCCAGAGCGGTGACAAGCAGCACAAACGGCAGCGCCAGCACGTGCGGGTGAACGTCACCCAACAGGAAACTAAAGAAAGGGAACTCATCGATGACTTCCTGCTCATTGCCGGCCAGGTTGTAATCGGTCAACACCCGCGAACCGCGCCACCACCAGATGAATCGGTCTGGAATCCAGTCGGCACTGGGGCCAACGGGCGGAACTTTGAGATCGCGGATATCGAGCCATATCCAAAAAGTAGCTGGCAGCAGTCCGTGTTTGTGTAAAACCTCTAACACACCGATGAGATTGCCCATCAATCCCACAAACAGCGCACCGCTAAAGCCGGTTAGCACAGCCGGTAGGGTGAGGAGGGGCGTGTTAACCTCTGCCTCGGCTGCCGGTTCGGCCATTTTCGAGCGCCGGTCGAGCGCTACCAGGTTGGCGACAATGCTATAGGCCGCGATAAGCGTCATCGCGAACAGAGTGGGCGTGTATAGGTTGAAGGCCGTGGTTGAGATGATGCCCGACAGCCGGGTCAGTTGGGCCATCATCACATAGCCGAAGTAATAGTAGCTGATGCCAAAGCCGGAGAGCCATGGATCCTGCGGTGGGAAATAGTCACTGCGCAGAATACCGTTGATAAAGGCAATCTCCATCCATTTCTCGCCGCCGGCGGTTTCGATATTGGGGTTGTGGGCTTTAAAGTAGACCCAGGCTACAAAAGCGGCGCTAAACAGCGCCTCAACCACCAACGCGTAGCGCCATTCACGCTTGAGCCAAACCACCAGCATCTCGCTCTCTTTGGCCGACCGCCGCTGCCAGATAATACCCACGCTGACAACGACCAGCATAGCCACCAAAATACCACCAACACCGTTTTGTAACAGCCGAAAGGTGGCCCCCAGCCACAAGATGTAACCACTCAGTAAGAGGCCAACGGGCCGGGCCAGAGCAAAACCCCGGTCGGGTAAATGTCGAAGTAAAGTGAACGCCAGCGGCCAGCCAACCAGTCCAAAGATAAGCAGAAGCAGCCACCAGGTAAGAATAGGTGCGATTTCCATAATACTCCCAAATAGTATCGCCACGCCGGGCGTCGTAAGGTATTGCACTATTGATACACCAGCCGGATGGCTTACGTTCCGGATCGGTTACTCAAGCGATAGATTATACCAAAGCTAAGCGCTTATAGTAAGTTTTCGCTTATAAAAATAGAAACGCCGAACCGCACCAGCCCTTAAATTTTTTTGTTTGTCTTTTGAGAATACGTAAGGTAGAATTTGTTAGGCTTGAATTATAATAGCAGGACTTACGCAGTTCTAAAGGTGACAGTCACTTGGACACCCTAAAGTGACTGTCACATGACTTTTGCATAAGTCCTGCATAGATAACGCAAGCTGCTGGCGTGACCGAAAAAAAGATGTCACCTACCTATAGCGTGTGAAGTAAGGACAAGGAATAAGGGTCGTCCCCTTCATCCCTACTTCCTACCCCCGGCCCCCCGTTTAGACATCGAGATAACCGCTTAACGAATAGTACATTCACCATGTTTGGAGAGCAATAGCTATGGCCGTACAAACTATGCCCCGGCGCAGACGCAGCAGTTTATCATCCGCACTGGTTATTACGCGACGCGAACTGCGTGACAGCTTAAAGGATTGGCGTATCGTCACCCCCATCCTCATCCTCACCCTCATCTTCCCCTTTCTGATGGACTTCACCTCACGCTGGGCCACCAATTGGGTCTCGCGCTTTACCGACCCCATTCTGGTTGAGCGGATCAACCCCTTTCTGCTGATGATTGTGGGCTTCTTCCCCATCTCCTTCTCCCTTATCATTGCCTTAGAGTCTTTTGTGGGCGAAAAGGAGCGCAACAGCATCGAGCCGATCCTGTCGATGCCGTTAACCGACCTGGAGCTGTACCTGGGCAAGATGCTATCATCGTTGATGCTGCCGCTGATGGCCAGCTACCTGGGCATTACCGTTTTCCTCGTTAGCCGCTTTTTTACCTCGCCGCCGTGGGTGCCGCCGTTGGAGTTGGCTATTTTGATGTTCCTGCTCAATACGGTCGAGGCCCTGGTCATGGTTTCGGGGGCGGTGGTCGTTTCCAGCCAAACCACCAGCGTGCGAGCGGCCAACCTGCTGGCCAGCTTTATCATCATCCCTATGGCTCTGCTCATCCAGGCGCAGAGCATCGTTATGTTTTACGCTGAATATCAGGCGCTGTGGTGGTTTGTTTTTGTCTTGCTCGTTATCGATTTGATCCTGATTCGGATGGGGATTCGCATCTTCAATCGCGAGGATATCCTCTCGAAAGAGTTGGATGAGCTGCATATTCGCACGATATGGCGTGACTTTAAAGGATACTTCCTGCGCCCGCCGGAATTTGCGGCCAAACCGAGCAATACAGCGGTGGCCAAATTTGATATCCTGCGTTTTTACCGGCACGATATCCCCTACCTTATCCGTGACCAGGCCATGGCCTTTGGTTTGGTGTTTATTGCTATCGCGAGCGCCATCATCCTGGGCAGCATCTTCGCCCGCCAATTTCCCATCCCGGCCAGCGCCTTCTCGTTAGAGGATGTTTCGCCCGAGACCTTCAAGAGTGTTCAACACATTCGCTTTCTGCCGGAAATTTCAACCACCGCGATCTTCTTCAACAACCTGCGGGTAATTGTGCTGGGCGGTATTGTCAGCGTCTTCTCCTTTGGCGCTTTAACGCTGCTTTTAACGCTGGTTAATGCCGGGCTGGTGAGTTTTTTGATTGCGCAAGTGATCCAACTCAACTACAATCCCTGGATATTTATGGGGGCCTTTATCTTGCCCCACGGCATCTTTGAGATTCCGGCCATCATCATTGGCATGACCTTTGCCTTGCGGATAGGCGCGTCGCTCATTTCACCGCCTCAGGGTTTGGATATCGGCCAGTCGCTGCTGCTGACTACGGCTAACTTTATCAAGGTTCTTATCTTTCTTATTGTTCCGCTGCTGTTGCTGGCCGGTTACATTGAAGCCAACATCACTCCCCAAATTGTTCTTGCCGTTTACGGTGGCTAGAGTAAGAAAATTGAGGCATCAGTTGTAGATGCTTGGGGGGATAGGCTGAGGCTGAGGCTAAGGCTAAGGAAAAGCGTTGTTTTGATCACGCAACCGGATCACCTAAAACGCGTCTGCGCCGGATAAAACCCTTTTATCTCGGCCTTAGCCTCAGCCTTAGCCTTACAAAACGACCTTGCCATCGTAGCTATAGATAAACATATTACGCTAAACACCCTAAAACGAGGTTTCTCCATGCAAATCCGCATTCTGTCTGCTGATGATGTTCACCGCGCCATGCCTATGGCTCAGGCTATTGAGGTAATGCGCAGCGCCTTTGGTCAACTTTCGGCCAATCGGGCCGATGTGCCGCTGCGCACCCGCTTATACACTGACAACGGCCTTTTGCTGCTGATGCCGGCCTTCCTTAGAGACAGCCGGGAACTGGGTATGAAGGTCGTTTCAATATGGAGCGACAACCCGCGCAAGGGGTTACCGGCCATTATTGCCGTGGCCCTGGTGCTGGACCCCGATACCGGCGAACCGCGGGCCATTGTCAACGGCGAAGCCTTAACCGCCATCCGTACCGGAGCCGGCGGCGGCCTGGCGGCAGAGCTGCTGGCCCGCCCCGAGGCCGAGGTTGTGACTGTTTTTGGCTCCGGGGTGCAAGCGCGGGCGCAGCTTGAAGCCGTGTGCGTGGTGCGCCCCATCAAAACCGTGCGCATTGTGGGCCGCACCCCCTCTTCCGTGGCCGCGTTTGCCGATGAGGTACGCGCCTGGCCCATTGCGCCTCAGGTAGAACTGCCGGCCACCCGCCGCGCGGCGGTTGAAGGTGCCGACATCATCATCACCGCTACCTCGTCAGACAAGCCGGTGTTTGACGGCAACGATCTCTCGCCCGGAACCCACATTACCGGCGTTGGCTCATACGCCCCCCACATGCAAGAGGTCGATACCGTTACGGTCAAAAGGGCCAAAGTTGTGGTCGATTCGCTGCAAGCCTGTTTGGCTGAAGCCGGCGATTTGCTGATCCCCCTGGAAAAGAACCTCATCAGCAAAGTTGATATCCACGGTGAGCTTGGCTCGATTGTCAACGGCCAAATTCCGGGCCGCGAGTCGCCCGAAGAGATCACCTTCTTCAAATCCGTGGGCGTGGCGGTGCAAGACGCCTCCGCCGCCACGGCCATTCTGCGCGAAGCCGAAGCCAAAGGGTTGGGAACGCTGGGCTCGCTCTAAATCGCTCTGTCGCCGCTGATAGAGCCGTATCGATTACGACTTCGCAATGTGCACAACAAGTTGCTAAATTGTTTGTATTTTTGGGTCAATGAGAGGCACAAATTAGCAATTTGTGCTACCAAACATCTGATTTCCTGCCAACGGCGTAAGTTCTATCTATTTTGAGGCGAACAACAGGCACAATCGTTGTGAATCAGGGCATGTAGAATTTTGCAAGAGGTGATCACGATGTTGATCGGGTCATGTAAAATCTTGCAAGAGGTGATCACGATGTTGATCAGGGCATGTAGAATTCTGCAAGAGGTGATCACGATGTTGATCAGGGCATGTAAAATTCTGCAAGAGGTCATGACGATGTTGATCAGGGCATGCACCGGGCAAAGGTACTATGTGCTCGCTTCTATGGGTAAGTCATTGGGCGGCAGGGGCGGCATGCCGGTTTTTTTACCATCATTTTAGAATTGAGCATCAACCGGTCAAGCCGCTGCTGGGTAATCATCCCCGTCTCCCTCCATCGTCATGAAGCGCTTTGACGGTTTGCAAGTGCAGTGTTACTCCTCTAACGTGGCTCCCGCTGCCTCAGGATTAAAACCGGCGGGCCATTGGGTGTTTTGGTCGTACCGGGCTTCCCGTAAATTGGCCGTGGGTAA
>JAGRBY010000243.1 GCA_020433835.1 Anaerolineae bacterium
AAGGAAAAGCCAGTTATGCGCAATAAAGCCGATTAAGCCGGTAAAGAAAAGGCCGACCATCAGCTTGCGCGTTTGGCGGCGAATCTCTTCCTGACGGGCAATCTGTTCGGCGTCGATGAGCGAAGCGTCGGTCTGGGGATCGATTTGAACTACACCGTAACCGGCCCGCTCGATGGCCGCAACCATATCGGCCTGGGTAACGGTGCCGGGAATGTAGCGCACGGTGGCCTTTTCGGTGGCAAAGTTGACGGTGGCCTCAAGGATGCCGGGTACTTTTTTGTTGAGGGTGCGCTCGACTGTGTTAACGCAGTTGGCGCACGTCATGCCGGTAATGGGCAGTTCGATTGTGGCGGTCGGTATTTGGTAGCCGGCCCGTTCGATGCGGGCGATGACGGTTTGAAGGGTTGTAGTGGCCGGGTTATAGCTGATCGTTACCTTCTCGCTGCCGAAATTGACAACAGCGTCCTCTACGCCATCGACCTTTTTGGCGTTGCGTTCAATTGTGGTGGCGCAGTTAGCGCAGGTGATACCTATAACCGGTAATGTAATCTTTTGTGGCGATGCCATTTTTATTCTAACCCATACATCGGCTCTGGCCGATGGAAAAATAATCGAATGATAGCAAATTCTAACCCGATTATTATTGTTTTTTATGGCCTTTCAATTTTTATCTGTTATGGTTAATTCAAGAGAGTCTTAAAAAAGAGACGTTTCTCTCGGATAGATATTGGGTATTGTGGCATAAAGTGACGTTGGCTACAAATGTAAGCTTATGGGTTAGTTGATTAAGGAAAGGACCAGCTTGATGTCAACAAATTCGAATGGAATGATGATCGCTTCAGTTCAAAATCGCTTTTCAGGAGGTGCGATGTCCCCAAAAAGACGCCAATTAACAAAGTATCTGGTCAGTGCCGGTTTGGGGGTGATAGCCGGTGGCTTAGGTGTGACCATCGTCATGGGCTGCATTGTTTGTATTCAACTTTTTTATGTAACAAGCCATATGTTTTTGCCCGACGCCCGAATGATTGCTATTGCGGCAGCTCTGGTTGGAGCGGGGATGGCGTGGCTGCTTTATAGGGCAGTTCGCCATTTTTCTCCTTTTATTCTACTGCGCACCTTACACCAAGAGGAGTTAAGGATCATCCTGATTTTTAGCATCCTGGCCAGCCTGTTAGAGGTTTTTCTTTATATGCAAAACATGTTTACGGGTATTGCCACTAATTTAACCTATGCCTGGGTCTGAAAAAGCTGTTTAACCAAAGGGATTAGAAAATTGATGTTGAATAGAATAAAAGATAACGCCCATAAATATTGTGTTCCCGCTTGCCTGTCCCAGGGAAAAAAAGGTCAGAGTTTGGTTGAAATTGCGATCTCGATGCCGATTTTGATATTTTTAATGATTGGCGTTTTTGAAGTTGGCTCGGCGCTCCGCAGCTATCTGGTATTGGTTAACGTCAACCGAGAAATTACACGCTTTGCCGTTAGGCCGGGATATTTAGACTTTTCTACTGAAGAAACGATCGACACCAGTTACCAACGGGTTCGAGATTGGGTTTTTACCTCGAACACGGCCCAACTTGATTTGGATTTTGACGATACGAATGGCAGCTCAACGTTGATTATATCCCACGTGGTGGCCGACACCGGAGTTCCTTGCGAAGATACGGACAACGATGGACAGATTGACTGCGATTGTGATGATTTTGAGGATCCATCCTTTGCCGATCCTTTTCCCCAGGATAACATTATTATCCACCCCGGCCTGGAAGGGATGGCTTACCAGGCCCACTCATTTGGCCCCACCACCACCTCAACCGGCGATCGAACGACCAGAATCCACTACGATGTGCTGGCCGACGAACTTGTCCGCCAGAACAATCAGTTTAATTGTGAAGTTTTAAAGCGGGGTGGGGTAGCTTCGGCCAATAATGTTATCGTGACCGAACTGTTTCATGATCAACCGCAGCTTTTTGGCTTTCCTCTCATATCCAATCCATTTACCGACCCGGTTCCCCTTTATACCCATACGGTTATGCGCTTAATTGGAGCCTCACGCAGTTCAGGTAGTATCCACGGAAATTTAACCCAAAACATCAGTTCACTTGGCCCATTTTGTATGGCTTACCCCCTAACGGCACCGCAAAGCATTATTGATAGCTTGTCGATAAATACGCCTGTCGATATTTTAGGGGGCGCAGGTCCCAGCGATTGGGGCTGGCTGTCATGGAATCCGGGTGAAAATGATGAAAACTATCTGAATGATGAGCTTGCCTATCAACAAATGTCTATGAATGATTACACCAATCCGAATGAAGCGGGCGACCATACCCTTAATGTGGGTGACTATGTAAAATCTTTTAATGGTACGGTTAACTCCAGTGATACAAGAGCCTTGATGGAGGCTTTGGTGGGCCAGGAAATTATTATTCCCATTTGGAATGATTACAGCGCTGATGGTTTTGTTAAGCTCGATAACCCCAACGCGCCGCCGCCCAAGGTAGATTCTTATCTCATCAGCAGCTTTGTAAAAGTACGCATTGACTTTGCCGACAATATCGACATACCCCATAAAACTATTACGGCTACGTACTTAGGCCCGGCTGAAGATTGTATGCCGGTCTCGCCTTAATTGCTCTCCACACGCGGCCAAGCACCCCTATTTTGGGTCGGTCTGACCAAGGCCGGCCCCCATAAGGCATCTTTCTACGTAAGGATGAAGCCCATTTGGTACGCTGCTGGCTACAATCAAGATAATATAACCTAATTCGAAGAAAGGTGACAGTCACATAGGAGAGGGCTTACGCAGAGTGTAGAACAATTTGCTCAATTGTTCCGAATCGTGGGCATACGCGTGGCGCAAATTGCCAATTTGCGCTACAAAATCGGAAATTTGCGTAAGTCCTGTCATATTTACTTGGGGGCAATGGCCTTTCGGGGAAGTTTAAAGGGGAGTTGTAGTGTTCTTGGTTGTTCACCTTGTTCATATAACATGATAAATTTGAGCCTGCGCCAAACCTGATAGAGTTCAAGCGTAACGTACGATAGAATTAGTGAGGGATCGAGTTTACGGTTCATAACCTGTTTGCCGGTGTGAAGAGACAAAAAGGCATCGAAGGTTGTATGACGGCATAAAAATTGAATAAGCGCGGATCTGATGGGATCGACTCCGAGGTTCCTCAAAACATGATCGGGTAACGTACATTCTACTGTCATCTGAGTAACCCGTAAGGCTGTAAATACAATAGCGCAGCAGTCATACTGCTTGACTTTTCGAATGAATGTGGTCCAATCAAGATCGGGATGTTTGTTGATAATTTCGGCTATGTCGCAGAGGGCCTTAAGCCTGAAGTAACGCTTGCGGCAGCTGTTGATGCAGCTCGCAATCAGCATATCTTCGGGAGCCATGCTGTATAGGGTATGGCCGCGCCAGTCGATGGGGGTGGCGTCGCGCCAAATCTGTTCAAAGTCGACCGGCAGTGTTCCGTTCATCAAGATGTCGTGGTGTTCGAAATAATCAAATTCAAGGCCGGTTCGATGAAAGACGTGTCTAAATTGTTGATATTCTGCATCGCTTACATCACGGCGATGTACTTTAATAACCAGATCGACATCGAGTAGGGTTGTGTAATAGGGTTGGTCATAAACCAGAATATCAAGCGCTCCGCCTTTGATGACCATCACATCAAGCGATTTTTCAGCGAAAAAGGCTAAGGCTTTGCTAAGATTTTGAAAGTTGCGCTCTTTCTGCAAAATATTGCGAAATTCAGCCTGCCTGAATTGCGTTTCGATCTCGGCCGGAATGGTGAGATCGGGACATTGCTGCAGATTGGTGTAAACCAATGAAGCGACACCGTGGATTGTGGCGGTTTCGTAAATAGCGTCCCAGTTTACGGAAGCCTGCGTGCCAATAGCGTAAACAGTTTGCCTGTGGCTGTCGGTGAACTGTTGTCGGGTACAGACAAGAAGAAGTTTTTGATCAGATCGTGAGAGGTGCATTTTTTGTCTCGATAGTCTACGGTCTTAATGTCCGTTGATGTTTTGATGATAAAGCGCCACACCGGCGGCAGCCAACGCATAGTCGCTGCCAGGCTGTTCGGTATCAAGATGAGCCGCTGCTGTTGATTTAACCTGGGTTTGCTGCCGCCAAGAGCGAGCATACAGGCCATTGAGAGCCAAAAGTTCTTGGTGTGAACCGGATTCGACGATTTTACCGGCCTCCATGACGTGAATGACATCGGCGTCTTTGGCGATAGTGAAGCGATGGGTAATGATAATCGACGTGCAGCCGGCGGCTACTGTTCTAAAGCGGCTGTACCAGTCGGCTTCAGACCACGAGTCAAGAGCGCTGGTTGGCTCATCCAAAACAATGATGGGAGCTTGCCGAAATAGAGTACGGGCTAGGGCTAATCGCTGCCATTCACCCCCGCTTAAATCTTCGCTTTTGAGGAAAATTTTGCCGAGCAGAGTATCATAGCCCTGTGGTAATTTCACGATGGCGTCATGCGCTCCGGCGGAGTGAGCGATAGCTTCAACCTGATCGGGAGTGGGGGTAATGGATACATCACCGAAGAGAATATTTTGCCGCGCCGTGGCCCGGTAGGACATTGCGTGTTGAAATAAAACGGCAATGAGGCGGCGCAGCCCCACAACCGGGAAGTCACGAATATCAATGCCATCCAGTTCAATAGAACCGGCGTCGGGGTCGTAAAAACGGCATAAAAGTTTGATGAGCGTGCTTTTTCCGGCTCCATTAGCCCCTACGATAGCCACCGTGGTTCCGGCGTCGATGGTTAAGTTGAAATCGTTTAGCGCTTGCCGATCGCTGCCGGGGTAGTTAAAGCTAATGTGCTTAAAGGCAATGCCGTGCTTTAACCGATCCGGCACGGGAACGGGCTGGGCAGGATCGACGATTTGAGGTTCGTAATCTAAAAATCTGAATAGGTTATTTAAGAACAAGGTGTCGTTGTAGATGTTTGCCACACTTCTTAACAGCGATTGCAGTAGACCCTGCCCTTGGTTGAATGCCTGAAAAAACAAAGCGATATCGCCCAGTGTACCGATCCCTGACAACGCTCGCCAGGCCATCCAGATCATGGTCAACGCAAAAAAGATAAGGGTTGCAAATTGAACTGCCAGCCGGGCGATGGTCTGGCGTTTGGTCAAGTCGAGCCGTTCGGTGCGCAGCTGCCGGCGAATATCTTGGTAAGAGGTTTGAAAGTAACCGCTAAGATTAAACAACCGCATTTCAGGCGCAGCCTCTTTGCTGGTTAAAATTTGGTCATAATAATTTGTCCAGCGGCGTTGGCTGGTCGTTTCTTCCCACCAGCGGTGTGATATTCGGTTAAAGAAGACAACCACTAAAAAGGCGGGCACGCTGCTTAGAAACAAAATTAACGGCAGCCACAGCCCGTAAGCCATCAAAACAAAGCCCATACCAGCTACAGCAATGGTGTCTCTAAAGAGGTTGCCGAAATTTTGCAGCAAAATGAGAGGCCGGCTGCTGCCCTGGCTTTTGGCTTGTTCAAGGAGATCATTATATTCGGACAGTTCATAAAAAATCAGGTCAACCTGAGCCGCTTTTTGATGAATGGTTGTTTGGAGGTGATCGGAGATAATTTCCGACTGAGCCACATTGACCCATTCGTTGAGGCTTTGTAAAAGCAAGCCCAAAATCATTAACCCGGCCATCAAGACAGCGCCCATCACCAGCGGCTTTATATCGGCCCAACTGCTGGTTGCGCTAATCGATGTGACCAGGCTATCGACCAGCCAGCGCGTAATATACAGTGAAGCTGCCGGTAATAACCCTTGCAGCGCCAGTAAAATACCCCAGGCAATGGATAATTGGCCCGATGCACCCCAAATAAGCGCCAACGTGCGCCGCAAGTAGACAAGTTGCGCCGGTAGATAGGCGAGTTTTTTATGCAACCGTTTTAGATTCATGGAATATGTCGTGTTCAATAACGTGAATAAGCTCCGATAGTTTGAGTAAAGAACGCTCTCGCTCCAAAAGAGCAATAGGAATGCGATTGACGATGTTCAAGCATTGGTAAAAATGGAGGCGATCCATATCGGGCTTATTTTGGATAAGCATGGCTCTGGAACAGCGTACGATTTCTAAAAATGCCTGCGTCGGAGAAAGAGAGACCACCCGCACCGAGGCGGCGTCGGTTGTGCCCAAAATATAGAGTCGTTTGAGCGGCAGGGGGGCCTGCAAAAAGCCGGTTGTTAACCGATGAGCACGTTTATGGGCGTTGTGATATAGCTCCGGCAGGGCAGCTAAATGGCCCATAGAGTCGACCGCGTCGGGCCAGAGTTTGGTTTGAGGATAACCGGGTGTTACGGTTAATGCTTGTTCTGAAACAGATATGGCGATAATATCATCGGCTACAAAGGTGTACCCCTGGGCATAAAATGCTTCGGCCAGGGTCGATTTACCCCAGCCGGATTCGCCTAAAAAAGCCACCACCCCACCATCGATGACAACGCCGCTGGCGTGCAGCACCATCTGCCCCCGCAGTCGGAGTAGGGCGGCCATCGTGGCTCCCAAAAGACAAAGCCGAATTAAAGCTGCGTCAGCCGAAGGATTGGCTTCAATAACAATCTCATGAGCATCAATGATGATAAAATCGCCGGCTTCTGTCTTAACTGTAAAGGCTTCGCGAGTTTTATAATGGTCTGGATGCTCGTTGGCTCGAGCCATCCGTACCGTAATATCGGGTTTAGTTGTAATTTCGGTTTCGACAAGTTCCGGCAGCGATAATTCTGATGAAAGATGTAAACCGTAGGTCATGTATGAAAACATAAAGTGTATTCCGGAGTCTTCCTAGAATAAGTTTGGCACAATGGGTAAGCCGAGGGATGGATGTGTATTTTCGCTCCATCCCTCGGAATTTTATTTTCTAACGGGTAACCAGTACAGGAATTAATGCGTTTTAATACTATTTAGCCGGTTGTAAGGTTACGGTTTGACAGGAACAATGATCCCGTCTTGGGAACCAACCGACTCGAAACCTTGGGGCACGTTGCTGCCGCCAATGAAGACAAAGTCTTTGCTCGATTTACTGCCGAAGGCTTGCGTTAATTCATTTGCTTTGCCGAAAGCAACAACAGCCGGTGCGATGTAATCTTTTTTGTTATTCATGGTAGTGTTCCTTCCTAATTTATACTGTAATTAAATAGAGGTTTATAAAAGAGTATTCTATTTTCCTGTACTGGTCACGCATTATAAAAGTTGGAGTGCGTTGCGTTATTTAGTTGTTAAACCGGTATAAGCTAACCACTGAGTCAAATTAAGGGCTTTCCAGACGGTAAAAATATCGCTGCTGTTTGTATTTTTTTGCGTTTTTAAGCGCCGATATGCCGCTTGAACCAGGGGTCGATCAATATAATCGTCTATCAGGCCTAATTTGTTGAAGATGAGATCATCTGCTTTTTTGCCTTCAAAGGTCATCAAGGTTCGGACAAATCCTTCTTCAAGATCGGCTTTGGTATGGCGCAACCGTACTGGCTCGGGTAAGATGCCGCGCATGGCTTCTCGTAAAATTCTACGGGGCCAACCCTGGCTCAGTTTCTGCTCGGCCGGAAGGGCCAGACAATATTCAATGAGCCGTTTATCCATAAATGGATGCCGGGCTTCCAGCGAAAAAGCAGCCGCTGTTTTGTCACATAATTCCAACACATAGGCCAAGCCCCCGGCGGTAAGTACTTGCCACTGTTCTTCCCGTAAGGTTCTGGGGGGATGAAGAGTGGCTTGGTCATACTGGCGGATGCGTTCGTATAGCCCTATACGTTGGGCAAAAAGCGCGTTGATAGGAATATCGCTATTCTCGTTGATTGTTTTTTCGCCGCGCAGTTTGCGCCAAGTTTGGCGTGCTCCCATAGGAACCAAGGGTTTGAGACCGTGATGAAGCCATAGATTTCGGCGTGGAACCTGAAAGTTATGATGAATAGCATTGACAGCATTGGCGACTTTGGGCCACTGACCTTGTTTGGCTTGGGCTCGTACGGGTGGTAAGCCGTATGTAACCAACATATGCAGCCGGTGAGAGTTAAACCGTTGGGCCAACTGTTCTGCCTCGGTGGTAAAGGTTGACCAGTCACCTTTGTAGGCCAGCTCGCTTAGATAAAAATCGCCGTGTGAAACCACAGTATCCCCATCAAAACCATCGAGCAGAACGCGGATATTGTTTTGTCGGGCTGCCTTGGTTAAGCCCCAGGGCAGGTAAGAATTTGGACCGATAAAGGCTTCATCATAATAGTGTAAGATTTTGTCAGTATCGCCAAGTGGATTTTGTTGACCTCCTTGCAGAAAATGGGGTATTACGTTCTGCTCACTAAGAACTGCGTCAATAAAGTGTCTTTCATCGCAGGCCGGAATGCCATCATACAAATAAGAAAAGGTATGCAGTGGTGACTCACCAACCTGGTTGAGAAGCATTTGCGCCGTACATACAATGGACGATGAGTCAAGCCCGCCGCTGAGTGAGGAGCCAATCGGCCCACTGGTTCGAAGGCGACAGCGCACGGCTTCCGTAAAAATGTCTCGAAAACCTTGCGCATAGGCATCATCGGACTTATGTTTGATCTCACGTGACGGATCCAAAGCCCAGTACGGTTGAAGCTGCATCGCCGTTGGCGTAATAATCGCCGAATGAGCAGGCGGCAGCCGAAAGATATGTTCGTAAAAAGTAATCGTCTGATCTTCAATAAATGAGGCCAGATAATTGGCCACCATAACTTCATTGAGCCGGCGCGGAACGGCCGGGACACACAGCAGCGCTTTTATTTCAGAAGCAAAAGCAAAGTGCTGTCCGGCTTGGTAGGCATAGTAAAAGGGCTTGATGCCGATATGATCGCGAGCGCAAAACAAATGGTGGTTATCCGCATCCCAGATAGCAAATGCAAAGGCACCTAACAAGTAGGTTGGGCAACTGCTGCCCCATTTGTGGTAGGCTTCTAAAATGAGTCGGCTATCAGGTAACATCTGCGATTCAAATCGCGTTAAGCCTAATGTTTTTATAAGGTCAGCTCGATTGTCGAGGCACGCATCCGCAGTGATAACACAGCGGGTGTAACTATCCACCAGAGGCAAGCATTCGCTAACCGCCTCGGGTGTCACCCGCAGCATCGTATGCCCTAACCCAATTTCTCCCGCATGCCAGGTTGATTGTCCATCAGGCCCGCGATGAGCCAGTTGAGCATTCATGCTGGTTAGCACATGGGGGTTGGCAGGTTTGTTGTTGAGATAAAATAATCCGGTGATACCGCTCATTTAATCAGTTTCTCGTTAATATCTGGTAACGGGGTAAAGCGACGTATCTCAGATACGGTTCCCCCAACTACAATAATGTCTTGGCTGACAACCCAGGCGTGTGCTTCAAATTGCTTTGCTTCGTTCAAAGCGACACCAATTTTTAAGGTGGCCGGATGTCCATATCGACGCAGCAAAATTAGGGCAGATAGTGCTTGGGTAAGACAGGTCGCTTTGAAAACATGGCGACTTGCATCTTCTACCACTACGCCTATCTGTTGGGGAACGGGCCATCTTCTTGCTGTCAGCCCATCTGGTGCCCAAAATTTTTCGATCAGCATCAGGAGAGAGCGCAAAGGGACAAGCCAGAGGCTTAGCCTGATGCACCACACAAGAAAATAAGTTTTGAGATAGAAGCCTTTACCA
>JAGRBY010000244.1 GCA_020433835.1 Anaerolineae bacterium
GAAACATGCGGGACTGACATCGGCAACCGTTCCTCCTCGAAACACATAGTGAGCCTACACTTTTTACAGCCGTTTTCAGTTTTTCGATTTTAAGGTCCCCAGGAAATCCGTTCGGTCAACCAATCTTGTGCCCCTTCACCCCAGGGCGTATTTGTCGGCAAATCAAACAATTTATGAGGCTCACCTCCGGTCAGAGGGACAACCCATACAGCCCATTGATCATCGCGATCCGAAACAAAAGCCGCCCAATTTTGGTCGGGAGACAGCGTCGGCAAGCCATCGTTTGAATTCGAGCTATTGGACACATTGCGGAGGTTGCCGCCATTAATATCTATCACATAAGCCTCCCAATCACCATCGCGCTGCGAGGAAAAGGCTATCCAATTGCCTTTGGTATCCGATGGTGTATCGCTGGTGTCTCGGGTGAGTTGTCTGGGAATGAAACCGTCGCCGGCGGCCTTGGTAGAGGCCGAAGGAACCTTGTAAATACCGCATGACGCCGATCCGGCCCAGGTATTACATCCCTTATAAGCGATATAGTCATCCGATGTCCAAACCGGATTGGAACCTCGCAAATCGCCCATTTGTCCTGCCGGAATCAAAATCCCAAATATAGCCATATTTCGACATTGGGTATCTGCTTCAAGATGTGGGGGCTGAAGACTACACTGTAAAAAGATAAAGGGAGCATATGTGCTCGTGTAAATTATTTTTCCGGTTTTATCGTGATGCTGTACCGCACCATTTATTTCTTTAGGAATCGGTATCCCACTCAACGCCAATTGATCATTGCCGTACACCACCCGATTACCCCAGGGATCATAAAATGGATGCCAATCCGTAGGCGAGTCGCTCACCTGCTTATCCAGCGCCGTTTCAAGCGTATATTCAAACACGTTTTCTACGCCGCCACCTTCACGATTGATCAAAAGACGCTGTCCGTCCGAACGAAAATTCGGCTGGCGCGCGTTGGGGATGGTTGCAATCTCCTCCCCATCCGGTAAGGTGTAGATATGCACATCGTACTTGGTTGCATACATATTCATCAGAGGAACCGCCAGTTTACCGCTGATGGTATCAACAGAAGGGGGTGATGATGTTTCCTCGGTAGCCATAGGCATCGTTTCGTCCGATGTCTCAGGCAAGGAGGATTCACGAAACTCCCAGCTTAACTTTGGTTCCATCAATAATGATGTGCTGCCTTCAGCCCGATGGGCTTGAATGGCCAAAACATTTTGGCCCTCGACTAAATCGGGAATATAGGGAGACAAATCAAGAGACGCTTTGAATGTCTTTTCATCTTGATCAACGGCCAACGTATCATACACCATCGGTTTGTCTGCATCATCTAAATTACGTCGCGCTACTTCAACGCCATTTAAATAAACGATAAAGCCACCACGAAATCGCACATCCAAAGTAAGTTGGGTGATAAACTCCGGCTCGTCGACGTAAAATTTACGTCGCATAAAAAGCGATGCCGGATCGCCGGCGGTTGATAAAACAGCCAATATCATACCCGACTGTTTGTTAACCTGCTCAACCAATTCGGGCTGCTGACCGGCTTCTACCGGAGGCTCCACCTGTCTTAAATCTGTACCCAACGCCTTTACCCCATAACCAAAAGCAGATTCCCCCACAAGCCAGTCACTATCGTCAAATCCGGCATCGATCCAGCCCGTGGCCGGCTCAAACCAGCCCGGTTGGTACTGCCAGGTATCGTCAAACGGAATAAATGTGCCTTTAATATCCTTGGGCAGCACCACTTCGGTAAACATCTGAAGTTCTTCCGCATCGAATTCTGAGCCGACATCCATATACTGATGTCGCGCAATCTGATTATTTATACCGGTTGGAATTTGATCGATAAGCGACTGGTCAAACTGCTTTTTGGTAATCGCCACCCAACAAAACTGTTGATCAACCTCTATGAGATTATATGGAACCCATATCACCACGCGCTTACTATTCGGCGGCACATACGCCGAAAGAGGCGCAATACGCTCCCAGTCACGCGTAGAGGCATTCCATTTTTGCAAACGGGCATTGCCGGTGTTTTGTCCAAATGTAGCGTAATACTCGGCCCCTATATCACCGTTTCTTTGGCCGGTTTTATTATTACAATCGGTATCCAAATACAACCGATAAGACATCGAAGAGCCGCCAATTTCTACGTTTTCCGCCATCCAGAACGTAATAGCGAGTGTCGGGACATCGTTAAACAGGACATCCTTTAGGCTCACCCGCTGGAGATCAAAATCGGAGAAGGGAACGTCACCAACAAGGGTATCAAAAAACACTTCTTTCGGAATATTCGGTTGCAGCGAAAAAGGCGCTGTTGCTACATCCTCTTGCGCCACAATCTGTTGAATCACCTTGCGGCTGGAATTTTTCCACGTGGCCCAGATGTGGGTGGTTACCAGCTCTGTACTCGGGTTGGGGGTAGAAACTTTGATAACCAACGGCTCAAGCGTGGCTTTTTGTTGAAGCTCTATGGCCCTAAATGATACTTCCTTATCACCATCGATAGTCGAAAAAATGAGGGGCGCTTCGGTTGAAACCAGTTCAGTGCCATCAGGGATAGGCATATTAATTTCGACATCCCACATCCGCACGTTGCTAGCCGTCTGAGGGTAAACAAAATAGGTAATATCGTCTTTCGTAACGTCGGCTTTTATTTCAAAACGCAAGCGCGGCAGAGGCGGCTCTGTCCAATTTACCGTATCATCCGTAATATCAACATAAACTTGTTCACTCAGGAAATCGCCTGCTTCATTGCCCTCCCAGGCTATCCAGGCAAACGCCGAGTAAATTGTTTGGCCAGGGTCGATGACTTCTACCGTAAATGTAACCGACCCATCTTTTATTTGGCGATCGGCAACCGGAATCAAGAAGGTAATTTCATTCCCATCAAAATCAGTAACAACGTTATCCGAGGCGTTTGTCTCGATGAAGCGGGTTCCTTCCGGCAGCGGTATTTTTATCTGCACATTGGTCATCAACCAATCGGCCCGATTGCGAAATTCAATCTCGTAAGTAATTTTTCCGTTGGCGTAAGAAGGGATCAATTCAAACTTAAACGGCGGCCAGGCTGCATAGGTGGGCTGTACCGAAAAGATTATCGTTAGCAAAGATATCAAAAATATCGCTATCAATTTGTTGCTTTTTACCATCGTTCCGTACCTTTGCTTAGATCACATCCCAATCAGGCCCTGACATAGCAATGCCGGGCTTATTATTCCACATCCTCGCTATTTTCAGCCGGTTTATAAAGGTTCACCAAACCATCCGGCCGAGGCGTCCAGTCAAGCGTGTTATCAACCCCATAAAAGTCATACATCTTCCACAACCCTATTATCGGGGCTTGTTCATAGGCGATGCTCTGAGCTTGCTGTAAAAGCCGCAGCCGAGAACTCTCATTGAAGTTTGTTTCGGCACTACTGATAAGGTTGGTATATTCCGTACTTTGCCAATGAATTGGATTGTAAGGATAGCCGGGTACAAGACTCATCGCATCTTCCATTGGATCGCCAAAAGAGTTAAGCCCCAACAAAAATAAGGGGGCAGTATTGTCTTGCAGCAGTTCCCGCATGTAAATGCTGGAATTTGTTTCTTTACTCACTTCAACATGCACCCCCACCTCTTGTAACTGGCGGGCTATCTCGGTAGCGATATCAACATCTCGGTAGTAAAAACCTGAAGGGGTACGTAAGGTGGTGGTGAAACCATCGGCAAAACCGGCCTCCGTGAGAAGCTGTCGGGCCAAATCCGGGTCATACCCCCACGCATCAGGCGCTTCATCAGCCAAAGCGTAAACCCAACTGCCGTATTTTTCGCCATAGCCCTCCAGCAGTAGGTCGGTGATATGGTCAACATCAACAGCGTGGTTGAGTGCCTGGCGCACGCGGTTATCATCAAGCGGCGAGCCTTCCTCGGCCCGGATGCCGATAAACATTTTTTGGCTACTTTCGATGGCCTCTAGCCGACTGCCCTGTGCCCCCCACTGTTCCGGGCGCATGGGCGGCAGGTCGGTGATGAGTTGAGCCTCGCCGGATTGTAACTGCCGGAGCCGTTCATTGGATGAAGCGACGGTTTCAAAGGTAATCTGGGGCGTAACAGGCCGACCTTGCCAGTAATCATCAAACGCCAGCAGCGTAACCGCATTACCGGAACGCCACGTATTTTCGGCCAATTGATAAGGCCCAGAGCCTATGGGAGCGCTCCCAAGCTGAACAGGATCGGTTTCGGCGTAGTAGGTGGGGGGTAAGATTTCCAAAAAGGCCAGATGGTAAGGAAAATTGACGATGGGTTCTCGGGTTACAAATTCAATCGTGTAATCGTCGATGATATTGACTGTGTCCAGGGCGACATCGGCGGCAAAGGTTTCTGTTGTGTTGGGCAGGTTCATCGACCGCTCGACTGAGAACGCAACGGCCCGACTATCGACCGGTTCACCGTTGTGAAATTTGATACCCGGCCGCAGTTTGACTTCCCAGGTTACGTTGTTGACAATGCGCCACGACTCGGCCAGATGCGGCTCAACCTGGAGATTGGCATTGAGAACCGTCAGCGTGTCCCAAATATGGCTGGCAATGCTGCCTTCGGGGTGGGTATTGACCATCAAATAGGGATCGAGCGTTCTCACTTCATTCTCAACCAGAATCCGCACCGGCTTGTCTGCTGCGGTCGATATATCACCGACGCTCTCTTTTTCAGCGGCACTTTCGTCCGTCGCTTCGGCCTCGTTATCGACAGAAGCAGCGTCATTGCCACCTTCATCGGTTGCAGTCACGGCATCGTCAGGCTGTGTTGTGGCCGACTCAGGTACCGAGGGCGATGTGGAGTTTGTGCAGCCCCACATCAACAGGGCCATTATAAAAAACGTAATTGTTGTTAAGTTTCGAAAGTTGGTCACCGGACTTATTTCCACCAACGATTCGCAACATCCGCTCGTGCTTCCTCAGAAAGGGTATCTCCGATGATGCTTGATTCTTCGCCGTTGCGAGGGGCAGTGAGCGAGCGGGTGTCGGTTGAGAAAATGGTTATTTGGGACGGGTCATCGGCAAAAACGTCCTCGACAGGCTCGACAATGGCCAGGTTGCCTTTAAGGTCTTCTGTTCTTTCCAACAAAGCTTGCGAAGCTAAAGCCACGCCGTTGTCGCCGATGCCGGTAATCGCCAAAACCGTATTTTTGTCATTCCATGGCGAGTCAAAGATCTGTAGTAAACCGGCGTCGCGCTCCGGATCAGGCAAAAAAGCTACGCTATCAACAACCAGCGGTTTCAGGGCTGTTCCTTCTTCAATAAAGGGATGGGGCAGTTTATCGTTGATTTTCATCAACAGCGAATTTTCGGTGGGCTGACCAAACATAATGACATGATAGCGGGCCAGATTGCTTTGATCGACTTCATCGGCGTAAGCTACTCGGGCCGACGTGGTGCCAACACTACCGCTGGCGCTGCCTAACCGGATGGCAACCTGCACCATCGCGTTAAGGGTTTGGGCATCGAGCTGATCGGGCACAACAAACATGGTTTGTTCAAAGCTGGATGCCTGACTGAACGGATTGGGGAAGTATTGCAAATCAACGGCCAGATCGGTGGTATTATATGGAATGTAAATTTCAGAATCGCTGCTGATAACCGTCCACGCACGCTGATTGTTTAAGTTCGCACATTTGTCAGTTTCTGAGCCAAAAGCCATTTCGACGGTAATATCTAACCGGTTCGACCCTTCTTCTAGCAAGCGCGTGGGGAGAGAGAGCACCAACTCGCCGTCGCCGCTGTTGGTTTCATCCAAAAGGGCACTGCCGATGGGCACTCGATTGAGCTTTACATCGATAATCGATTCGGGGTTAATGGCTTCGGCGTGCGCAAACTTCAAGGCCACGTAGGGTGGTTCATCAAACTGCCAGCCCAGCGGAAGGTCGAAGCGTATGGTCTGGTTTTGGGGGACGATGCCGTAAAAAATCTGATCGTCATACGCTAAATCGGCAAAAGTAACGGTTGATGATGATTTCTGGTTGGCTTGCGGCACCGGGCCAAGGTCAACCACAACCGCTACCGGTCCACGCATGCCCAGAAAATTGGCTTGCCGATTGAGCGCCTGACCGGCTTTTAAGACCCCTTCACTGTCTAAACCACTGACAACCAGCGCCAAGCGAAATTCATTCCAGGGAGAAACCACCTCTTCAAGAACACCATAACCGGGTTTGATGCTGTTGCCGGTGATCGGGATGGTTAAGTCTAAATCATTGATCGCTTCATTGGCGGATGGTTCACCAATAAAAATCAAATGGGCATTTTCCTGAAGCTCTGGTGTTAGACCGCTTTCGGTTACGGCCGTAACGTTTATAGTGCCGTTCGAGGCATCACCCAACCCGGCAGCGATAGTGGCAGCGGTCGATAGATGATACTCGGCCGGTTGGTCGGGCAAAACTATAACCACCGGAATATCTAATACGCTGTTTTCGACAAACGGCCATGGATAATTACCTAAATCGGTAGAATAGGGCTGCTGTTGATATTCAAAGCTGAGGACCGAGTCGCCGCCGATGACAATATCCAGCGGGCCGCCGGGGTCTTCACAGCTTCCTTCGGCGATTAAGTTAACATCAATGTTGTTGCGACCGGTGGTTAATAAGCCATCCGGCACAAAATCAACGCGGGTGGTACCGGACAGTGCGTTGGAACTGGTGAGGGGAAACGAATAAACAACCGATTTATTAGCGACAACACTTAGCTGCGCCGGTTTATCTGGGTTTTCCGGGAAATGGCTGGTTACGAGGTTAAGATAATTGCCGGAGGGGGCGATTTTGAAGTTGCCGGGCAGATCCAGCCGAAACGAGGACTGTATGTTGTCGCGAGACATAGTTTCGCTTTCATAGCCAAGCTGGGCAAAGGTTATATTTAATCGACCGGATGAATCGAATGTAATGGCCTGGTCGTCTTCCGGTTCTTGGGCACCGACCCCGGTGAGGCTTAGTTGAAAGGCCACCAGGCATAATAATAAAGCTTTTAATACATGTTTACGCATTCTTCTCATACCATTATCTCCTACACTATCCAAGGGTAGCGATGTTTAGCCATCGCTTGACCATCAAACCTGATACTCAAACTGCTTAAGATATTTCTCACACCAAAAAATAAACCATTTGTTGGTTGACGGTTTTATGTGGTTACGCCAGCGGTCGGCCACCGATTTATCAAAGCCGCTTACTTTTCCGCTTTGAACAAAGCTGGAATTGACAACGTCGGCATCTAACAATGCATCGGTATAGGCGATGCCCAAGAAATCGCACAATCTTTTTAACTGTTCTTGCGGAGCGCTAACCAGATCTTCAAAGCGCAAAAGGTAGTAGTTGTTGGGGTATCGCTGCTGGTAATAGGCATGGAGTTGCGCTACGCGCAGCCACTGAGCAATGATACTGGTGCTCATATACAGCTCATAAACCGGCTCCGACTGCCTCAAAAGACGATGCGAGGCGCTCACCCGGCCGCTGTTTGATTTCTTCTTTTTCTGAGACAGAAAGATAGCCCTCGGGTCGCGGAACATATGAATAAATTTGGCATTCGGAAACCATTCTAAAAGGGTAGGCACGTAATGAATATGGGCCGGTGTTTTTTCGCCCTTAATCGGTTTGTCCTGGGCATACAAACGCATCATCAGGCTAAAAAGCGACCGATATGACCGATCGGAGGCCAACATTTTGTCCAGAAAAACATCGCGCTCA
Source organism: Anaerolineae bacterium (assembly GCA_020433835.1). Next base: position 7,733 of record JAGRBY010000244.1, read on the forward strand.
ACGTGTTGAGGCAGCCACTGCCAAAAGGCACGTTCTACATTGGCGGCGTCATCGTACAGATAATCAACAACTTTTTTTAAGCCGGTATCGGTAGAAATATCGCCAACCTGAGCCAGTTGCTGGCGCGAAGCCGGGCTTAAACGGCCCCAACCGGCGGCAGTATCATGTGTATCATCAGCCTTGTTTTGAATATTGCGCCACATGTACGCGGCCGTGGTCGGATTACCCAAAAAATGGGTTTCGCCACAAATGGCAATGTTTGGGCTGGCATTTAAGGTGTTTCGTAGTAAATCGGTGCCGGTTCGGTAAGAACCGCCGATAAAGATATACTCTGTTGCAGACATGATCGCTTACATTTCACGGTAGGCTCATCATCAAACTTGATGTTTGAGATAGCGCCAATAAATATTTCTAAAGATTTTCAATGACTCAAACTCTGCTTCGCGCCACCAATTTTTTTCGCAAGGTTCCCAATCGGCAGGGAAGGCATAGCCCCACTTGTGCATAAATGGCGTAAAAACCGATTTGGCCCGTTTTTTAACAGCCGGATTACTGTAATAGCTCCAGAAGTCGCTTTTCTTATCGGACGTTTTATTTTTAACCGGCAAGGGCCGCTTTAGCTCTAAGCCGATCTGCTCGATAACTTTGGCAAAATCCTCCGACAAGTTCTCAAAGCGGATAATGGCATCAAAATTCTGGTGATCTAAGCTCGACCAGTTGTCATAGGGGATGGTGTAAAATTTTAGAAAAAACGTAGAAAAATCGGCTTGCGTATCCTGAATAAAGCGAAACTGTCGTAAATGGCTAAAACGATAGATGAAGCGATTGAGGATATTTCTACTGTTGATTCTCTTTTTGCTATCAAATTTCCAGTGACTGGTTTTCAGCTTGAAATAATGGCTTACGACCGTATCTAACGGATTGCGGATACAGGAAAATACGAAATAGTCTTTTTCCTCGGGCGAAGCGTTACGCAAGAAAGTGCTGTAGCTGGAGTGTTTGGTTAAGATCGGTTCGCCGTCATAATAGGCACACAACTCCTCGCGCACGGCGGTAGAAGCGGTGAGGGGTAACTCTATAAATAGATATTTATGTTTGCGACTTATAACCATTTCATTCGTATCCGTAAACAATAAACTGATTAGCGGCGGCTCAAAAAGCTGTTGATGACTTCATGGATCTGGCACTCCGGTTGAACATAGGGCCGCAGTGTCGTTGAGCGGGCTGTTTTGATAGCACTTTCTAAATCCTCCAGACGACGGCACCAAACGAGATAGCCTTCATCTTCCATAGCCTGGAGCAGATCATCCTGATGGTTATCATAGCGGTCGAGATTACTGACGCTGACCAAAGGAATTCCCCGTTGAAGGACTTCCATGGTAATGCCCAACCCGCCATGGGCTATCACCAAAGCGGCCCGTTCGTAATAAGGCTCAAGCGTGGGGGCAAAGCGAAAATAGGTAAGATGTTGGGGCAGGTAATGACCATGCCCAATTTGCATCGCCCCCTGACGTATATTCAAGGCCGGGGCAAGGTCATCGACGGCTTTAATTAACGCATCAAAATCGGTACTGCCGACGGTGATAAAAGTGAAACTATCGTTAAACACGGTTTGGCCCCTTTTTCATACGTGTTAAATAAGCCGGCCTGCATAAATCGCGTTGGGCATTTTTTCTTTGAGCTGCGGCCACTGCACAAAAAAGAGATCGGCCCAGCGATACATAATCCGGCCGGTTAAGGATGGTGATCGCACGCGCGAGCCGGTTTCGACAAAAATAATGCGGGTTCCCAGCAGTTTACCCACGATGGATATCGGTACGGCGATGGCCGGCCCTGTGCTCAAAATCGCTTTGGGACGGACGCGCAGCACGATAAAAATTGCCTGCATGGCAACCAGAAGGGTTAAAAATGCCGCCGCAATTTTGCCTGTACTTTTGCCTC
>JAGRBY010000245.1 GCA_020433835.1 Anaerolineae bacterium
CTGCCTGTAATAGTCCACTAATTTGTACAACCCTCGAAGCGTTGCTTGAAGCCAGCGCTCTCGCTCGGTGACGAGCCAGGTTTCAAACTCCGGACAATCATCCAGATAGAAGCCGGCCATAAATTCATCGCGATAGAGTGAAACCGCTTTTTCCAAACCAGCGATACTATCTTCTTTAAGATGATCTTCGAAAGCCTCTAAATCAAGCCAGTAGTCCGCTGGGGGTTGAAAGTGAACCGTGTGATAATCCTTTTGGATGCAACCAGGTAAATGTTGGCCCAAATTATATAAGACGCGGCTTAAGTTGGCCCGCCCTTTGGCTTCGGGCAATTTTCGCCAGAAAAGATCCGCCAGATGCGTGCGGGCGATGCCCTGACGCCGCACCACTAAATAGCCCAGTACGGCGATCACTTTACGTGATTCAAAACCCCGGACAAGTTTACCGGCTTGCTTGAGTTGAACTGAACCTAATAGACGGAGTTGGTAAGTCGCTTGCATGAGGACACTTATCCTTTTTGCTTCGTCAAACTACCTGGAGAGTTTCGGGAGAGTTTACAGAGAGTAGTGGATTAAACTATTAAGAAATTTCGCTGTCCTTATTTGACCATGTTCCGAACATTCGGAACACCTGGCTGATTAAAGTCGGATTTATTTTCCGACTCCTAGGATCAAGGTTGTTGTATCTTTTCTAGAGAGGAATGAGGTATGAGGGGGTATCTTTAACTTACCCTACTCACCCCCATGCCCTCATCGGTGACAGATGCTATAAGTTTACCGAATTTTGCTCACTTAGGCCAATAGTCTGCCCACTATTGAACTCGCTTGCCAATTCATGACCGTCTATCCCAACATCAGGGCCAGTTCATCAGCCCGCTAAACGCCTAAACCAAAACATAGTAAGTGTCTACATAAATCCAATAGTCAGCTACCGGCAGAAGTTAAACCGAGTGGCAATCTTATTGGAGACAATGAGACAACCATCGGCCAATATTGTACGGAATGCGGCTCAATGCGACGAATTGGCTGTCCGTCTTCGTTCAATCCCTATTGAACATTTTTCACATCTTAAAAGCGAGGGGAGCTTCTCATGACCAAGAAGCAGATTTGGATTTTATCAGGAACAGTAGCCGTTCTTTGTATGTGTGTTATGGTTGGCGGTATTGCCGCCTATTTATTGTTGAACCAAACTAGTGAAAACCCCAACCAAGATGTAGCTTCCGATTTTCCGAGCATTGATGAAGTAGACACTGCCTCTGAGCAAGACCTAGAAACGGTCAAACTGACGGATAGCTCTGGCGAGGCTAGGGATCCACTGATCACTTTCGATGGGGCAGGTGAGCTGCATTTGATCTATAACGAACCTCGGGACGACCCACCTTATAAGGTCTTTTTTCACCGGCAAATGACTCCAGATGGTACTTGGTCTTCGGCCCAAGAGATGGGCGCAGAAATTGACGAACTTGACGGGATCACCTGGCTGCTCCGTCATCCCACTGGAAAGGTCTGTGCGTTTGGGCCGGGCGTTATAGCAAAAAGTTATGATTTACTCATGAGTTGTTTGGAAAATGGACAGTGGTCAGAATTGATGAAAGTGGGCAGGGACAGTGGTCATCCTGCTTTTGCAGCGGATGGATCAATCCAAAGTATATCCAATCGCGGAAATGGAAAGATAGCCTTTCAAGATATCATCTTGTCAGATGAAATTACTGCCTACCCACATGCCTTTACCATTGATTCTAGGGGTGGCTATCATGTATTTTGGACCCGCCAGGGCGATCCCTTCAGCCTTGAGTATCGCTACTCCAACGATGGCGGCCAAACATGGTCAGAGCAAGAAAGTTTGACCAGCGGAGGGGGGGATCCAACGGTGTTAGTGGCAGATACTCAAGGAAACGTTCATCTAGCCTCAGCCTCAAGTCAAAGGTTTTATCATCGTTGGACACCGGCCGGAGGCTGGGAAACGCCGGTTGATTTGGGTTGCTGTTCCGGCACCGCCGATATGGCCATAGATTCTAATGGTTTGCCTCACATTGTCTGGAATACTATGGACGGCGGTTTGTATATGCATGAACAAGCCGATGGGGAATGGCAAGAACTTCCCCTCCCTGATTTTGCGAGAATTGCTGTCGATCAACAAGGCCGACGTCATTTTGTATGGCTGGGTGAAGATGGGGGTCTTTATTATGGGATGCTGCCTTAAATCGACACATTATAAAACCTAAACAACTGCATCTAATCTAACTTTATGACAGTAGAACTCAGACCTCTCGGCGTAAAATGTAATATTCAGTGCCAGTTTGAATAAATCCGCTACTTTCTTTCCACAGCGCATAGCTGGAGCGATTCGTGAAAATCAATTAACCAATTATGTTACCAGGAAACTTGATAAGGGGGTATTATGCTGTCAGCTAAAGTAGTATCGCTGCAACCTGATGTTGCGCTGTCTGAATATATTGTTAAAGACCAGGTTTTAACTTTAGGGCGAGACAATGATTGCAAAGTCGTAGTTAACAAATCTACTGTTTCTAGGCTTCACGCTAAAATTGAACGGCGCGGCCCCCACTTTTTTTTAACGGACACAAACAGCGCCAACGGCACTTTTTTGAACGGCTCTCAAATTTATAAGCCCTACAAGTTGGTGGACGGTGATGAAATTGGACTTGCCTCACCCGAGCCACTCTTTCGCTTCTGCGATCCGGAAGCCACACATCAAACTACAGTGCGCCTCAACTATGAGGAGCGAACGGCCACCTTTTTGCTGGACAAAGTACCTCTCGAACTGACCGCATCTCAGATACGGCTGCTTCACTACCTTTATGAACACGCCGGTGATATTTGCACGCGAGAAAGTTGTGCCCAGGTGTTGTGGGGGCGGGTTTATGATCATGAAGTGGATGCAGATGCACTCAATCGATTCATCAACAAATTGCGCTTCCGCCTCCGTGAAACAAATCCGGAAGCAGATATGATCAAAACGCGACGTGGTCTGGGCTACATGCTTCTGCCGTAACGACCACTTTCGTTAATAGTAAGTTAGAAGACTGTTAGCGTAATTTAGCGACCTTTGGCAGATGTTTTGTGGAGATAATAGGGAGGTTAAACCTCTATACATTCCTTCCATTTTTTGTTATACTTTTAATCAAAGTAATACGATAACGTTTTTACATTTTTGGCAGCTTGAACTGCCCTTGTAGCTTAAAAGGATCATAATTTATGTCATCCCGAGCATTTATGCCGTCGGTTATCTTTGCTATGCTGACAACTGTGATTACCAATATAGGTATACCGTCTGTTGTCTAAGTTTTGAGCCAAAGAATCTGGCGGCTTTTTTGTTGTCTCGCAAGTCAGTTTGTCTTCTAGTAAAAGGAGTTAGCCTAAATATGAATGAGTATCTCAGTCACAGGTCAGCCAATGGGCAATCGTATCGCCAACCACATTACGATGTGGAAATTCTGCGAGACCAACGAGAAAAAAAGCAAGTTACTCTCATACAGATGGCCGCTCACTTCAAGTTAGGGAAAAAGGGGCGGATAACAGTCAGTGAATGGGAGCGAGGGTTTATTAAACCTAAACCTGATCGACGTTCAAATTTTATTAGCTATCTAGGGCAGGTGCTTGAGCTTAACGAGCAGGAATTCCACAATATCTGGCAAATCTTGAGCAAGGCTTGGGGTTGGGACCAGTTGAACCATTCCGAATGGGCAGACTCTTTTCCAAATGCATCTCCAGTGCATCCTTTGGCAGATTTTATTGTTGGACCACCGGTTATCACGCCTTGTAAGTTCTTTGGCCGTACGGCTGAACTAACTTACATCTTTGATCTGTGGCAAAATTCCCCCCTACAGCATATCGCCCTCATTGGTCCAAAGCGAAGTGGAAAGACCTCACTTCTACGCTATTTGCAAAAAATCACCCAGACTAGTTCGAATGAATTGCGGTCTGGACAGAAATCCAATTGGTTACCCCAAGCCGAATTTTATCGTTGGGTATTTGTCGATTTCCAAAATCCGCTTCTACAAAAAAGAGAAGGTCTCTTACGGCACGTGCTCACTACGTTGGCGTTGCCTATACCTACTCCATGTGATTTGAATAATTTTCTCAACATCATGAGTGACCATCTGAAACAGCCGACGCTCATTCTATTAGATGAAATTGCCGCCGGACTAAATGCGCCCGAGTTGGATGAAACTTTCTGGGGTGGCTTACGTTCATTAGCCAACAGTGAGACCGGCCACTTTTTAGGATTTGTTGTGGCCGGTGATAAATCTCCGGTGTTGCTGTCACACGATTATGGGAAACCCTCGCCTTTCTTCAATATCTTCGGCCACTCGATCAGATTAGGCCCCTTGACAGAACCAGAAGCCCGACAATTAATAGCCAGTTCGCCAAAACCATTCTCAACCTTGGACATAGAGTGGATTTTGGAGAAAAGCCAAAGATGGCCTTGTTTGGTTCAACTCTTGAGTGGTATCCGACTTAGAGCTTTAAAGAATAATCAAACTGGAAAAGCCTGGCAAGAAGAAGGAGAACGGGCCATTCAGCAAACTAAATATCACTATTTGTTAGAGCAATGACTAAACAATTACCGTCTCCCACCAAAAAAAATATTTATACCGATGCGCCTGATCTCCATCCCAACCTCATCTTAGGCAGTGTACAGTTATTCATCTGGTTATTTTTTCACCCCTCAGCCTGGGCCAATTACATCACCAGGATAGATCCAAGGCTGTCCGCTGATTTCTGTTTACTGGAACTCGATCGCACAAGTTGGCGCATGCCTGCCATCCAACGTTTATTAGTTATAACTTATCTCATCTATCCTTTTCTTTTAAGTCTATTGGCCGGCTCTGTTCTATGGATTCTCAACTGGGTTGCTCCAAACATTTTGATCCAGGCCTCGCCAGAGAGGGCAGTCAAATTAATTTTTCTAGTGCTGGGTTACACTTGGCTAGCAACACTGACTGTGAGCCTCACCGCGAGTGTCGCTTCGGGGTTAGTTTACGGGACAATGTTGGGATTGGCTATTGCTTTGATAGATGGGGTAACAAATCGTGTGGTTGTTGGACCGGCATTTGGTTTAGCAGCCGGATTGGCCAGTAGTATTGCCATAACAACCAGCCGAGATTTTGACAACAGTCTCACCAAGCATCTAGGCGGGGTGACTTTAGGCGTTTTAATTACCATTTTGACCTTGTTTCCTCTATGGAGCGTAACTCGTAACCTTTCCATCCTCACCCACCTTGGTTATGTAGAAGCTATCCTACCAAGTGTAATTCTGGGGCTCTTGGCGGGGTTAAGCTTAACCCTCATTATTGGCTGGCGAACCGGAAATTGGTCTCAGGCTTTGAAATACGCCCCCTTATTTGGCTTAGCGAGCGGGTTTATCTATTACTTCATCTTAGTCCTTGGAGAACATCTCGTGGTGCGTAGGTTTGTAGTTGGGGTAGGAGCAGGCATCTTTTTTGGAACGAATTGGGTAATCCCTTATATCGCGGCCCGACGGGTCGGTGGGACTCTGGCCGGTGCGGTAGTAAGTGCATTTGTGGCAGGCACAATTTGGGTATTTGTACCTAACTTTTTTGAACAGCCTATACCTCTCTGGCCTACCCTGCCGTTAACTCTTATTGTAATCCTCTTAACATTACTGATTTTTCGCTGGCGACCAATCTTGTTTTATCCATTTTTTGCAGCCTACAATATCCTTCTTTACAACCTCGATCAACGTCGCCTTAAAGCCCGAGCCAGTCTCTTTCATTATCATGCAGCTTTCTGGGACGAACATCAACTCCTCCGTTGGCTGGGCTTAGAAGATTATCTTGTTCTGATCGCCGGGCGTTACCCTAGCGAAGGGCAAGCAGCAGCAACCTATCTAATAAACAGCGACCAACGTTGGGCAGCACAAGCAGCCCAAATCGAATTAAAGATAGCAGAGCTGGAAAAATGCCAAACTATAGTTGATATCGCTCAGGCCCATTATAGCCTCCCCCTCGATAGCCTTGAAGGACAAATTGGGGGGCTATTGCACCGATTTAGCTATATTAGCCAAGATGTTGATGTCGCTCTTAAACGCGTAACCATCTATCACCAACGCCAAGAATTGAGTAGCGTCATCAACGACATTAAACGGCTCCAAAATCAGTTAGTTTCAGGACGCCAAAAAGATGTGACACGGCTTCAGAATTTAGTTAAGCAGTGGCATATTCTTATCGATGATCATATTCACCGACTTATTAAGGAATTAGTTATGAGTCAAAAGGTGGATAACCCTTACATCTGCGGCCCTGTCTTGACCGAGGAAAACTCCACCTTTATTAAGCGCACCCAAACCATCATGCAAATTGAACAATCATTGTTAAACGGACACCGGCCATCCCTTTTGTTATATGGGCAACGACGTATGGGAAAAACCACGCTTCTGAAGAATATAGGCTGTTCTCTTCCGCGCACAATTGTACCTCTTTTTGTTGATGGACAGGGCAGTTCGATTGGAAATGATTATGCCGATTTTCTGCATAACCTCAGTCGGCAGATGCAAAAATCGGCAAAACGCCATGACCTTAATTTACCACCACCGGATGAGGACCGTTTAATAATTAGCCCCTTAAGCGGCTTTGATGAATGGCTGGATATTGTAGAGGAGACCTTAGAACACGAAGGCCGAAACATCGCAATATTGATAATTGATGAGTTTGAGGCCATAGATCGAGTTATTGAGAAAGGGCGTTTTGAAGCTGAAGACATGCTAAGTCTATTGCGCAATCTAATTCAACACCGGCCCATGTTTAGAGTTCTCTTAGCCAGCTCTCATCCTCTGGAAGAATTTCAGCGGTGGAGTAGCTATTTGATCAATATGCAAACGGTCAAAATCAGTTATCTTAATCAAGATGATGCTCGCAAGTTGGTGGAAAGTCCGGTGGAAGGCTTTGGCTTGAGTTATGAACAGCAGGCTGTAACTAGGGTTCTAGAGCTAACCAGGGGGCATCCGTTTCTGTTACAAAAGCTTTGCTTTGAAATCGTCAATCTCAAAAATCAACAAGATGCTGCTATTCGGCGAGGGGTTCGTCCGGTTGATGTTGAGGCCGCTGCAGAAGAAGTCTTAAAGCCCGGTAATATGCTCTTAGAGGAAATTGAACAACACCAAATCGGTCAAAATGAGCGGGCCTTATTACGCTTTATAGCTCGCCAAGGGGAAGGGGCTATCATCAACAAAGAAACCTTATCTCACCACGTGGATGAGCCATATAAAATAGAGCAAATGTTGGTTCTCTTGCTACAGAGAGACTTAATAGAGAGCGTAGATACAGGTTACCGCTTTCAGGTGGAATTGATGCGACGCTGGTTTGCGGCGAGTCGGTAAATGGGATTACTGCTGCTTGTAGCTGCATTGCCAACATTGCCGGGTTACATGCCAGGGGCATTTGCGATCATGCCCGGTTCATGACCATAGGCACAGGACCAGGGATACGATATACTAATAATCACTTTATTATCAGACTTTGACCTTAGGCAAGGAGTGAAAAAATGGCCCAAAAAGCTTGTCGAACGTGTGGGGCTCCCCCAAATTGTTGTGATTGTCAAACAGCGATTCCCGACTTAAATGTCGGAGAGCGATTAATAATCAAGCGTAATAAACAAGGTGATATCATTGAAGTAACCCGAGAAAAAAAGAGTGATTGTTGGGTAGTAACCGCCTACTACGGTGACCCGCTTGATCCCCATGTGTGTGCTATCCGAGAGTTGAGGGACTATCTCTCAAACAAAGTGATTGTGGGAACTTGGGTTACTTGGGCGAACTCTCAGTATCAAAAGTTGGGCCGGAGTCGTACTGGTATGTGGTGGGCCTCACAATTGAGAGAAGCAGAACAAAATATGCCCAAGGTGATTACCGGCCATCTATGTCGAGGCCTGTTACTGACGACAAAAATGAATGGTAGAAAGCCGACAACTTAAAAAATGGATAATTAGGGTGGTCATCACGAAGGTCTAAGTATCGGGGGCGATGCCCGGTACGTTTGGTCAGATGCCGGGTGGTGCCTATTGCAGCAATGCTTGAAATATGATGTAATTTAACTTGATGAGCAACAGTTTCCTTGTAAATTTCAGGAGGTTTTGATGACAAACGCAAGTCACACGCGGTTCTGTCGGGACTGTCAACGATGTACCGAGTCAAGCCTTAAAAGATTCGTTGCCTCCCCCTTCCGAGCAGCGGCAGCCCCAATCACGGCATCGATTAATGCTATGAGAAAGAAATGTCGGGTTTGTGGGCATCCGCTCTCATGGCACGAGAAGGTTGATGGTCGCTTTGCTGATTAAGCGATCCGGTTGAGACTCTGCAAACTGGGATTTCGCTATGAACACTTTGGCTATTGGCTGTTCATGAGAGGTAGCCACCTCTAGTAAATGAGCCTTACAAATTATTATCGAAGAGAGGTAGATTATGAAGAACAAAACATTACGCTACATCAAATCAATATATCTTGTCCTGGGCTTAATGCTCGCAGGCGGTATTAGTCTTATTACTACAGCTAACGCCCAAGAACTTACCCCAAGCCCTATTGATCTATACGAGGGTGACAGCGGCACGGTTAGTCTTAATGTTGGCGCTGTTGAAAATATTCAAAATCTGGTAGCAACCGACTTTGTGGTGCAGTTTCCGGCAAACTTCAACATCGATACCCAACCGGGTGATCTTTTTGCCAATTTGACGCGGGGTACAGATTACTTCCTTCAAATTAATGAAAATACTCCTGAAGCCGGTTCTGCTACGGTGGCTATTGCGTTAATCGGGGATGACCTGCCCCGTTTGAACCCTACCGGAACTTCGTTGGTAAATTTCACATTAATCGCCCCGGCTGCTTCAGACCCGACTCAGGCAGAGATCGCGATCACCGGTCTTCATCTCCTTGATAATAGCGGGCAAGAGTTACAGGCTGAGCCGCAACCGTTGTCAACAACGATTATGGTAAAGCCAATTGATGGTGTCACCCTGCTGGGCAGAGTGCAGCGACAGCGACTACCCGGCGGGCCGGTGCCGGAGGTTACCCAAACGGTTCAACTTTATACCAATTCCGACCTACCTGTGCCGATCTTGGAGGCTATCAGTACAACGGATAACGACGGTGCCTTTTCAATTCGTGGCGGCGTGGGGGCAGTTCGGCTGCATTTGCCTCCTCTCAATGGGCAACGTCCCACCCCTGATGGCTTTTTACCTGCCGTGGCCGAGGTTGATTTAGTAAAAGGTATCCCCGAAGATTTAGGTTCCGTTGAACGGCTGGCCGGCGACGTAGTAGCTAAAGGCGAAGAAAATAACTGCCCGGCCATCACTCTGGAAGACATTATGGCTATCGCCCGACGGGTAGGCGGGCCAGCTGCTTCCAATGGTAATATCTTTGACTTGAATGCCAACGGAGCCGTCGATGCCGCTGATTTAGTTGTAGCCGCCGTTAATTACAATCAAAAAGGGTATGTAGAATGGAAAAAAAATGGGCAGCTTAACACAACCGTCTGTCCTCAGCAAAGTTTTGATGAATAAAAGCCTGGAGTACCCAATAAGGTCGCTCAAATTGCTTTAAGCCTGTCTTTCTGACAGTAGGGTAGCACAACATTAAACCGTGGAACGTGGTAAAGAACCCAGGTTTTTGCCACAATTGTAAGCATGTTGCCCAATTG
>JAGRBY010000246.1 GCA_020433835.1 Anaerolineae bacterium
AATCAAATAATACGCTATCACCATCTTCGAAGATGATAAATTTTTTACCAATCAGCTTTTCGTATAAACCAGGGAGATATACTACAATGGCAGCAGCTACAAAAGCAAAAAATGGTGCCATCGCCAATAGTGCGCTTTATGATATCGCCGCTCAAACCAGCGAAGGGGCAAAAGCCGCCGCAAACAACGTTATGGAAGTTATTAACATCTACAATGAAAACGGTGTTTCCTTGCTCAATGCTCAGCAAAGTTTGTTGCAATCGAGCCTTGATATCTATCAACAATACAGCAAAGCTTATGGCGACTTCATATTTGGTGCCTATCAGTACACGCTTGATCAATCGCTGGCCTGGCGCGAGCAGTTTGCCCAAGTAACCGAAGCCTACTGCGCTAAAGCCCAAGAATTGGCGCATTCTGAGCAAAAATTTGTTCTTGAATCCGTTGAGTCGTTTCAAGCTCAAACTAAAGTCGGCGCAGACCGTGTGGTAGAACTGTTTACATCTATTAAATAAACTGTCTGTAAACACCTAACTTTTGTTAAATTTATTGTGTTCATTGCTACCAGCAATGTTGGTAGTTAATAATTGAGCCGCTTGAAAAGCAGATAGCACTCTAAAAATAATAGCGTTTCTCTTTATTGCATCACTTGTTATCTCTATCTCTTGACCATATCACCACTTGTTTCCTGTCTCTACCATCGTCTTTCTTTAAAAATTTGTGATATCTGCTGACTCATTACCAAGTTAACCTTCGAGTTCGTTGTGAGCCTCCTCTCTGACAATTGAACTCTAAGCGGTTCTCCGCTGGGGAACTTCCGCCCGGCCTCCTCTTTACAGGAAGTTCCCCAGCGCTAATTTAATTTATGTTTAATGATACTTTAGCCTGATAGGCTTTTGTAAAATTTCTATTCATTTTGTAACTAAAAAAGGGAGAGTATATCCAATGATGGATTGGACAAAACAATCACAAGAAATGCTCCAAACGTGGACCGACACCCAAAAGAAAATGTGGGATGGTTGGCTTCAAACTGTTCAAAAAGGCGGTGCCCCGTTTCAAAATATCGAAATCTGGCAAAAAACCATTGAAACCTGGGAAAGTACTGTAAACAGCACCCTCTCAACCCAAAGCGAGTGGATGCACAAGTGGACCGGGACTTTAAACTCACAACAAAATGTACCTGATCAATTTGTTAAATGGGCTGACCAAACCGAAAAAATGATGGAACAGTGGAGCAGCACCCAAAAACAAATGTGGGAAAGCTGGTTCGATATGATGAAAAAAGCTGATCTATCGAAAATGGCCGAAACCTTTGACTCCGAAGGCAAAAAAGCCTTTGAAACCTGGCAGCAGTCGGCTCAAAAACTTCAAGAAACCCAAGAACAAATGATGAAAATGTGGACGAGTTCACTGAAGTAATTGACACTGTACTTAATTATTGCTAAGACAGCAGGTAACTCAAAGTGACCAGAGCTATTTTTCCAGCCAGTTTTGACCCTATTACGTGCGGCCACATTGACATCGCTACGCGAGCAGCCCGCATATTCAACGAGCTTATCGTAGGTGTTTACAGCCGGCCTCAAAAAAATACGCTTTTCTCTGTTGCTGAGAGGCTGGCTTTAACAAAAGAGGCTTTGGCTCACATACCGAATATTCAAGTACAGGAATACTCGACGTTAACCGTTGAATTTGCTAAGGCGTGTAACGCTTCGGTGATTGTTCGTGGATTACGTGTGGCCTCTGATTTTGAGTGGGAACTACAGCTTTCTTTAATGAACCGCACCTTGGACACGGACATCGAAACTATCTGTTTCATGCCCAGCCAACAATATGCGTTTCTCAGTTCATCAATGCTAAAAGACATTGCCAAAAATGATGGCCCTCTTAAAGCATTGGCTCCTGATCACGTAATTAAGGCACTAAAAATAAAATATAATCTGCATCATTCAAATGGTCATTCAAACAACCACTATTAACTTTGGTTGACCATTAAGGGAGGTTATTACAATTGTAAACGTTTACAATCGTAATAACCTACTTTTTTTATCCTCTAACCCTTGCCAACAAAAAAGGTGTTCTTATAACAAGAACACCTTTTATCTATTCCCTATTTGTTTCTTTAATCTAAAAATTCAAAATAAGAACTGGCCGCTAAATCAATAAGTTCTTTGGTCATAACCAACGGATCATCGCGATATGTGGCGAAACTTACCAGTTGCTTAAGCAAATCACGCGGATGGCAAGCTCGCAAAGGCCGAACGATATCCGTATAATGTTTTTTCATAAGATAATTGAATACATCGCGATTAAATTCAACGTTGTAAGCCTTGCAAGCATTCAAAAATATGTCAAAGAACTGCTCTTTGGAAGGATCATCGACCCGCAGTTTATGGCTTATCCGCCGCAGAAACGCCTCATCAACGAGCGAACGCGGCTCCAGGTTGGTTGAAAAAACCAGAAGGGTTTTGAACGGAATGGGGAACTTTTTGCCGGTGTGAAAGGTTAGGTAATCGATCTTTTCTTCCAGCGGTACAATCCAACGGTTGAGCAGGTCGGTCGGTTCCATACGCTGCCGGCCAAAGTCATCGATCACCAACACACCGCCGTTGGCCTTAAGCTGCAAGGGCGCTTCGTAATAGCGATTAGAGTCGCTCCAGGCCAAATCCAGATCCGACAGCGTCAACTCGCCACCGGTAACCACAATCGGCGGCGAACTGCGAACCCACCGCTTGTCAATACTGTTTACTTCGGCCATCTGCTCTTCAATGGTGCCGATAGGGCGATGGGCTTCGGGGTCGAAGACCTTAATAATTTGCCCATCTTCGTAAACGGCGTGGGGGATCATAACATTACCAGGCAGTAGATCAAGGCCGATAGCGCGGGCGATGCTGGTTTTACCGTTCCCCGGCGGACCATATACAAATACAGACTCATTTGAGTTTACCGCCGGGCCGATGCGTTGAAAAACATCTTCCGACAAAATCAAGCCCTTCATGGCTTTGCGGACTTCGGTCTCTTTTACGAACACGCGCCGCTTGGCTTGAAGCTCAACCGCTTCAACATAATGGCGCAGCGATACGGGACAAGGACCTAAATAGCGGTTTCGAGCGATCAATTCTCGAGCCCGTTCGCCGCCCTTGGTGGTGATGGCATATTGATACGAAGCCGAGTTTAAGCTGCTGCCACCCATAACCTCAATGAGCTGCTGCGTTTTTAATGAGCGTAAAATCGGCTCGATTACGCCGCTAAAATGAAGCCGCATCATTTGGGCGATTTGTCCACCCATCAAAGTGCCGCTAAAATAGAGTGTTTTAAGCGCCAGATCGGCAATAAAGGCTTGAGGAATACGCGTATCCTCTATTGAACGGGGTTCCTCAAAAATCTGTTTTAACTCAGGGGGTAGTTCATCATGCCAACTAACAATGGGGGTAGCGCCCAGCATCCCCGTACCTTTGCGACGTGGAGATTCTCCACCTTGTAATGTCCTTAAACGACCTGTCCCAGGGCGAGAGTCACTCATAAACATCCTCCCAACGTTAATGTGACGAGCCAACACAGGAAAACACGTGTGATATGATAGCCAAGATAGCCAGACTGGTCAATTTTGCTATACTAAACCCATATTCATTATCACACTACCTTTGCACTTTAAAGAATTGGGACCAGAAACCAGGGTTTTTAGCGTTAAAGAGAACGCTTTTGGCCGCAAAAGGTTATCAATGCGGTATCAAAACCCTGGTTTCTAAAAAAGTGCAAAGATAGTGATTATCATCTTCATGCTAGAAAGGAGCCGTTTATGCAAACGTATTTTGAAACACACTTAATGCCCCTGGCCGAACAATTGCGCTCGGGTGCATTAAATCTATTAGATTATCTGGCTCAGCTCGAAGCCTATTTTGAGGCTGAAAACGAGCGTGTACAGGCATTTTTACCGGAAGCCCATCGGTTTGCTCGGCTGCGACAAGAGGCGAGCGTCCTCGAAGCCCAGTTTCCCGATCCGGCTGACCGCCCTGTGCTGTATGGCGTGCCCGTGGGTATCAAAGATATTTTTCATGTCGATGGTTTTGAAACGCGGGCCGGTTCCAAACTGCCGCCTAAGGTGCTAGCCGGCTCTGAAGCCGAAAGTGTAACCCAACTCAAACGGATGGGTGCTTTAATTTTAGGCAAGACGGTGACCACGGAATTTGCTTACTTTGGTCCGGGAGCTACGCGAAACCCTCACAATGTTCACCATACTCCCGGCGGGTCGAGCAGTGGATCGGCGGCGGCGGTTGCGGCGCATTTAAGCCCGTTGACGTTGGGTACCCAAACCATCGGCTCTATTGTGCGCCCCGCTTCTTTTTGCGGTGTGGTAGGCTTCAAACCCAGCTCCGGCCGAATTTCTACGGCGGGCGTTATTCCGCTTTCGCCCACACTCGATCACATCGGCATTTTCACCCAAGATGTCGCCGGAGCCGCGCTGACCGCCAGTATTTTATGTTCGGACTGGCAAACGGACGCTCTCCCTATCATTCGACCTATACTGGGCATCCCAGACGGAGCCTATTTAGAAAATGTAAGTCCTGAGGGGCTGGTTCACTTTCAACAGACCGTTGCCAAACTTGAGCAAGCCGGATATACGGTGCACACTGTCGCCGCAATGCCAGACTTCCATGATATTTATGTAGCCCATAATGCCCTAATGGCGGCCGAAACAGCCTCGGTTCACCATGATTGGTTTGCCGAGTTTGGGGATTTGTATCATCCTAAAACCAGCGAGTTGATTCAGCGCGGTCGAAAAATAACGCTTGACCAAATTGAAGCTGCCCGCTTGGGTCGGGAATATCTGCGTAAAAATCTGGAAGTTCTTATGGATACCCACGCCATCGATCTGTGGATTTCACCGGCGGCAGTGGGCACCGCACCGGCCGGTTTAGAAAGTACCGGTGATCCGATTATGAACTTACCATGGACGTATGCCGGAGTACCGGCCATCAACCTGCCCTCGGGCTTGGGCGAAAACGGCTTGCCGCTGGGACTACAACTGGCCGGGCGCGATCAAGGTGACGAGCAACTCTTGGCCTGGGCTGAGTCGATAGCAACTGTTTTAATTTAGTTCTACTTATAACCAAAGGAAACGATTTTGTGGCAAAAAATTATCTCTATTATTGAGAATAACAAAAACTTTGTTTTATCCTCGCATATGAATCCCGACTGCGATGCCTTAGGCTCAGAGCTGGCGCTGGCCGAGCATTTAAGAACGCTAGGCAAAACCGTGACGATTATCAATACCGATCCCGTGGCATCGAACTTTCGCTTTCTCGACCCGAAGCAGCGCATCAACCAATTTTCGGAAAGCAGACACGCCCGCATTATCAAAAAAGCGGATGTTGTTATTGTGCTGGATGCCTCCGGCAGTTGGAAACGCTTAGGCATCATCGGCAAAAGTCTAGAAAAGGCCGATGCTGTTAAACTCTGTATCGATCACCATCCCGACCCCACCGATTTTGTGGATCTGGCCGTGGTTGATACTGATGCCTCGGCCACCGGCGAACTCATTTATGATCTCATCATGACGATGGGCGGCACGATCAGCAAAATCATAGCTCAAGCGCTCTACGCGGCTATTATAACCGATACCGGCAGCTTCCGCTTTCCCAAAACCAGCCCGCGCACCCACCGTATTGCGGCAGAATTGCTCGCCGCTGGGGCCGATTCGATGGCTATCTATCGCCAAATCTACGAACAAAATCCACTGGGAGCTATTCAGGCGCAAGGTCGTATTATGGAGTCGATTCGGTTAGCCGCCGACGGGCAGATTGCCTTTTATGGCGTTACCCAGGCAACCCTCCATCAGTTCGGGATAAAATCGGCAGAACTGGATGGCGTAGCCAGTTTGGGACAGATGATTGGCGGGGTGCGGGTGACGGTTTATTGTATGGAACTTTCGCAAGAGCGGACCAAAATCAGCCTACGTAGCGATGGAACCGTACTGATTAATACCATCGCGGCGGAATATGGCGGTGGTGGTCATCCTTCAGCAGCAGGGGCCATTGCTGAAGGGCCGCTAGACAGCGTGTTAGCCGAAGTGGTCGGTAAAGTAGAGCGTCTGTTTGCCTAAATAGCGGTGTAAATCGATGTTATTGTGCATTTTCGTACAATAAAATTTGCTTCGATTGCCACTTTGGAAAAAAGAGTTTATACTTCCAACATAATTCTAACAGTTTCGGTTTATAATACTGCGTAAACGATTTATATCGATCATTACACGATTTTGGAGACGGCCCCATGCCAATTTACGAATATGCTTGCTCAAACTGTGGTGTTACTTTTGAGAAACGCCAAGGCTTCAATGACGCGCCAGCAACCACTTATGAAAATTGTCCTCACAACCAAGAAGGCTGTCAGATTCAGCGGTTAATCTCCAACCCAGCCATTGTTTTTAAAGGCAGTGGTTTTTATATCAATGACAGCCGTGATCATAAGAACGGAAAAAACGGTACCACCAAAAAGACAGCTACGGAAACCAAAACAGAAACCACTGCTGAAACGAAGTCTGAAGCGAAATCAGAAACGAAGTCTGAAACAAAATCAGAAAGCAAAGAAACGACCAAATCTTCTGATTAGACAGCGAGAACCTGCCTTATCACTCTTTAACAAAGTAGTAGGGTGGTTTTTGGTTGTTTTATAGCGTCTGTTTTTTATAAATAGTTCACGATCGTCCGGCTATGGCCGGACTTTTGCTTTTAATTGACTCGGCGTAAAATCTCCCCTATCATATCTTCAGCGTCTTTTTCACCAAATTTATAGACACGAAAATACGTGATGGGCACTTCTGCTACGAAGTATGGTTACCGTAGGTAAAACCACCTCGACACGCAATGGATACGTGATTATCGCCTAAAATCCTATAACTGCTATTGCTGTACTTGCCCAACAAATTATTATGTCAACACATCGTACCATTCATTCAAAAATATTAAACCTTCGCCTGGCACTCAACAGTTTTCCAATTCTTTCGCAAAAAATTCGGCAGCGTATGCGGCAGGAACTTTTTGTGAGGGGCATTATCGCTCCCAATGTATTTGAGGAAGAAGTTGAGTTAAAAGCCATTGAGTCACAAAAAATGGAGGGACTAAGCGATCCGTTTTATCAGGAGTCGGAAGAAATTTGGCAAAAACGCTTGGCCCATGTAAGAGATAACCTCACCGATTTTTACTTTGCCTATAATCTGCCTCAATCCCTCTTTGAAGAAATTGTCGAAAGTGCCGTCAATGAAAACCGAAACGGCCAGCCCAGCAAGGTTGTGCTGGCCTTTAACCCAGAATTAACGCCGTGGAATTTACTTTTTGCCCAGGCTGAAAAATATGCGGCCTATCCGCCCGAACTGTACGAAAATGTAAAACACCATCTTATGTCTATCGTGGTGGTACTTATTAAAGGGTTGGTTAGCGATCATCTGGCCTTTGTGCACGTGGCCCGCAAATTTATTACGATTTTCGATTTGAGAGAGATTCGTGTTCATCGCATTGGACGAGGCAAAATCGGCGGCAAAGCGGCCGGGATGATTTTAGCCTACAATATTCTTGATCGGCCGGAGATGGAAGACGAAGTCGATTTAAGCAGCTACATTGCGCTGCCTGAAACCCACTTTCTAGGCAGCGATGTGTATTACAACTTCAAAGAAATCAATAATTTTGAACAGTTTTCAAGCCAAAAATATCTTACCCGGGAAGAGATTGAGCGAGAATATCCGCGTATTCTCAAAGCTTACTTATCCGGCAATTTCCCCAAAGATATTACCCAAAAACTTCAAGATTTATTAGAAGACCTGGGCAACTGTCCAATCATCGTGCGTTCATCGAGTTTATTGGAAGACAACTTTGGCAGCTCATTTGCCGGCAAATATGACAGTTATTTTTTAGCCAACCAAGGCACGCTCGATGAAAACGTAAAAGCCCTTATTGAAGCCATTATAAAAATTTACGCCAGCGTACTCACACCTGATGCGCTTTTTTACCGGCAAATTCACGGCCTTGATGATTATGATGAGCGGATGGCTATTCTTATCCAAAAAGTGCAGGGCAAACAGTATGGCAACTACTTTTTTCCTATGCTGGCCGGGGTGGGTTTTAGCCGCAATCCATTTATTTGGAACAGCAAACTACGCCGCGAGGACGGCTTTTTGCGCATTGTGCTTGGTTTGGGGACACGAGCTGTTGACCGTGTATCACAAGATTATCCACGAATGATCGGGCTGAGTCATCCTCAAATTAGGCCGGAGAAAAACTCAAGAGATATTATTCGCTATTCGCAGCAGTTTGTGGATGTGATTGACTTAGAAGGCGGTGTTTTAAAGTCAGTGCCCGTTTCCAAAGTGTTGTCAACAGATTTTTCGGGGTTTCAGTACTTTGCTTCAGTGGATGAGGGGGATTATGTCAAACCGATCTTTTCGCTTGGCAGCGAAATTCCTCCGGAGAATTTGATTCTCACGTTTGACAACCTACTCAAAAATACCGATTTTGTAAAAATTATGAAAACGATTTTGAAGAAATTAGAGCGTCATTATCGACGTCCGGTAGATATTGAGTTTACAGTGGAGTTAATTCCGGGTTACCCCAAACCCGGTTTCAAAATTTACTTATTGCAGTGTCGCCCGCTGAGTAATCGCGATTGGGACCCCAATATTGTGGTACCCCAAACTATCCCCAAAGACAAGCAAGTGTTTTCATCAAATCATATCGTTCCTCAAGGCGTTGTCGACAAAATAAAATATATTATTTATATCGACCCGCGACGTTATATTCAAACCCATGATAACGCCACACGGCTTGAATTGGCTCGCATTGTAGGACGTCTCAACAAACAGCTTGAAGGTGAGGTATTTATCCTGATGGGGCCAGGGCGATGGGGCAGCTCCAACCCTGATTTAGGCGTAAAAATATCGTATGCCGATATTTATAACACCCGGATGCTCATTGAAATTGCGATTCCGCGCAACGGTGCCAACCCGGAGCTATCCTATGGAACCCACTTCTTTCAGGATTTGGTCGAAACAAATATATTCCCTCTGGCCCTTTTTCCTGAAGATGAGACGACAGTTTTCAACGACCAATTTTTCGACCAAGCGCCTAACAAGTTAGCCAACTTTCTTCCAAACGACAGCAATTTTGCCGATTACATCAAAGTCATCGATGTATCACAAATGAGCCAGGGTAAACTGCTACGGGTCGTTATGAACGCCGAGCAGAGCGAAGCACTGGCATACTTAACCCGTTATGAGGATCACGAACTCTAAAGGACGTACTTATGGATTAGAGTTGGCTGGATGTGAGGTGATAATCGCTTTATACCGTATGGTAACCAAAATTTTATGCTACCTACGGTTAAGAAAGCAAAAGTGATTATCACCCGTATCCAATACTATCTGCTGAAGAGAGCTTACAGTGGAAATTTTGAAAGATCTCTTTCATAAAGAGATCTTTTTTTCGTAAAGACAGTTGCAGCATTACCCATTAAATGCGTAATTCGTAGCCTTGTCCACGACGCGTCAGAATCATTTCCGGGATGCGCGGATTATCTTCGATTTTTTGGCGCAACCAGCAGATATGTACATCTAACGTTCGGGTATCACCCAGATACTCCGTGTTCCAGACTTCCTGCATGAGATCGCTGCGGCTAACAACTTT
>JAGRBY010000247.1 GCA_020433835.1 Anaerolineae bacterium
TACACTCTTTTCGGCCACGGCGACGATTGAGACGTTCATCAGACTTTCATAAGCGGATGAAGGTGCGATCACGATGTCGATTGGACTTTCATCCGCGCATGGAGGTGTGATCGCGATGTCGATCAGACTTTCATGGACGCACGGAGGTGTGATCGCGACGTTGATCAGATGTCCGGGAGGGATAGTGGGCCGAGTTCCACTCTACGATTCTTCTGCCTCGACCGCTGCCATAGCCGCCACAATCTGCCAGGTCGCCACGCTGACGGTGCAAACCCGGCCCAGCAGGTCGATTACGTCCTCTTTGTAATCGCGGAAATCATAGGCGTTGAACTTCTCGCGGATGGTCGGATCGCAGGGGGTGCGCTCTTTGTAGCGATCCAGCACCCACTCTAAAGCCGAGCCATTGCCCAACCGTACCAAAGCGCGTCCGAAAATCTAGCTCGGCGATCATCTCCAGGTTGCGACTGCGGGCATACTGCTCCAGCAAATCTTGAAACGGCTTGCGGAGGACGCTCTCGTTGCGAGAGCCACCGTAGCGGATAATCTTATCACTTTGGTGTGGTATTGGTGAACGAGTTGGATGGACATGGCCGGTCACCTTGGTCAAAGCTCAATAGAGGCTATCTTCTATTGTAACCAATTCGGCCGGAGTGACAAGTGATGACAATTAAATAGATGTAGGGAAACCATTTTGATTGGGGTGGAAAGGAGAACCGGACCAATTCAAATTCAATTCGATTTTCATGGTCAATACTTACTTAGCCTCTAAAAAAGGGGGTCAATGATGACGTCAATTTATGACAAAGAGTAGAGAAACTCACCGGGGAGTAGCGGGCGAATATTGTAGGCATTCAAAGCCTCAATGAGGTCATCAGCATCCAACAGATCGCGATCCGTAGTCACAATGAAATCGGCCTGAGCCGCTACGGCAGTGGCGATGATGACATCATCTTTGGGGTCACGGCAGGGGGGAAACTCAGTAGCAGGTGTAACTAAATGAGACCGTACGCGCAGGGCTTCAACCAGAGCATCTCTGACCATCGGCCGGATTATTCGTCGCAAGCGAGACTGATTTGTAACCTCAACAAATTCAGTCAGCATTTGCTCCGATGTAACCCAAATAAATGCGCGATTCTCCCAAGCTTGAAACAATAAAGATTGTTCTGGGCGCTGCATAGCTAACCGTACCATTTCGGTCAGATCGATAACAGCGCTTGGCATCAGATTGTCTCATCCCGAATTTGGTGAACCAGATTAACCAACGTCTCATCGTCAGGAATTGTATCCTCATCGGGGGCCGGTGCTGAGGTGTCCCAGGCTGTCCGAATTGAATCAAAGGGTTGATGCCATTTTTGTTCCCAGGCTTCAATGTTTTTGAGTAGGTCAACCAGTTCATCCCATTGGGCAATATCAAATAGTACAGCCTGGCGGTTGCCATTGGCATCCACTACGAATTGGGCCGATTGTAATAAATCTGTAACCGTCATATCTGCCTCCTACCGGCATTGGCTATCCCGATTTGAAAGAAATTATGGGCGTCCATTAATAGAAATCAAATGGTCTTTACGATATTCTACTATAGCGGTTAGGATTTTTGAAATAGACACATCGCTCTATTCCCCTACCCCTTCACCACCCGCACCCCGCCGTTTGATGACGACCGGCCTGACGGCCTTAATCTTTAAAAGGCATCCTCAGCAAAATCATCGTTATGCCAGATCTCGGCTTTTAGGCGCTCATAGACATTGAAGACGATGGGGCAGATTTCATAATTCTCCAGTACCCCATAGAGTCTGGATCTAAAACCCGCTAGATGTAAATGAGGGAAAGAGGTGCAGTCGTGGGGTCGATGTTCATAATTGGAACATTGGTCGTTTTTTAGAAACGGGCAGGGCTGCCGGTTAAACATGTGCTTGCCCGGTTCATCTTCGTCGAGGATTAAATAGATTTCCGTAAATTCCGGGACCGGCCGGTTGAGACCGGCGGCAAACCGGGCTATGTCAGCCTCATCCAAAACCGGACTAACCACCTTGCAACAATTGGCGCATTGGGTGCAATCAATTTGGGCCGAGACCTCATCATTAATCCGATGCACGATGGCGTCTAACTCGGCTGAGTCCAGATCAAGCCGCTTGAGAAAATTGCGAAATCCCCAATTCTCATCGTCTCTGGCCGCGGCCAATTTTTTAATCCGTTTCAAATCCAATTCAATTTTCATGGTCTATATCTTTTTCAATCCTACCCCCACTAACCCGACAAACAAAGCCCACAGTTCGCCCTCGGAAAGGGTGTTGATGATAGCGCGGAGGACGGTGCAGGCTTCATGGCGTAGATTAGTCCGGTGCAGGGACATCTAATACCTGGCGTAATTTTTGAGTTAGGGCGCTAAATTTAAACGGTTTTTGCAAAAAAGCCACACCGGGGTTCAGCACGCCGTGATGGGCGATTTCTTCATCGCTGTAGCCGGACATGTAAAGGACTTTCAAATGGGAGTGGTGCTGGCTCAATTGTTCGGCCAGTGCTCGGCCGTGGAGGCCGGGCATCACGACATCGGTTAGCAACAGATCGATAGCCTCGTTGTGCTGGGTAGCCAGTTGCAACGCCTTTTCACCATTGACTGCTGCCAGCACCGTGTAGCCCTGCATCTCTAAAATCCGTGAGACCAGACCTCGCACACCGTCATCATCTTCAACCAGCAAAATTGTTTCGCTGCCGGTCGACAACTCCGCCACGTCCATTTCAAACATCTGGCGCGGATCGGGGGCTTCCGCCCGTGGCAGGTAAATCTTGAAGGTCGTTCCTTGCCCTACTTCACTATCAACTTGAATCCCCCCGCTGTTTTGTTTAACGATACCATAGACGGTGGCCAGCCCCAGACCGGTTCCACGCCCGCGTTCTTTGGTAGTAAAAAATGGCTCAAAGATGCGAGACTGGACGGCCTGACTCATACCAACCCCCGTGTCGCTGACGCTGATCAGTACGTATTCGCCGGGCGCCATTTGAAGATGGCTGGCTCTGTCGGCATGGGTATCCAGCGCGATATTGGCGGTTTCGATGATAAGTTGGCCGCCCTCAGGCATGGCATCGCGGGCGTTGACCGCCAGGTTGACGATGACTTGCTCCAATTGGGTTCGATCGATCTTAACCGGCCATAAGGCTGGGGAGATAGCAGTCTTTAAATCGATATGTTCACCGATGATCCGCCGCAGCAATTTTTCGATTTGGTTGACGACCTCATTCAAGTTAAGCACTTGGGGTTCAATAATCTGTTTGTGGCTGAAGATCATCAGTTGGCTAATAAGGTTAGCAGCCAGTTGACCTGAATGGAGAATTTTGGCGATATTTGTGGCAAGTGGATCATTCGGCACCAGGGCTAGTTGGGTCAATTCGGCAAAGCCGTTGATCGCGGTCAAGAGGTTGTTGAAATCATGAGCAATGCCGGCAGTTAGCTGACCCACCGCTTCCATCTTTTGGGCTTGGCGTAGCTGCGCCTCCAACTGGTTGCGCTCGGTGACATCGACCAATACGGCCATGCTACGGCCAAAATTCCCGTCTTTGTCGTGTTCGACTACCGCGGAGAGCAAAATATCGATGACCTCGCTGTTCTTTTTGACAAATTGGTAGGCTACATCTTTAATCTGCCCCGTTTTTATAAATTGGGGAATGGCAACCTGGAGGGCATAATGCCGCGATTCTTCAGTGAGAAAATCAACCGCCGGTCGGCCGATGACTTCAGCCCGCTCATAGCCCATCATCTCTAGCCAATAATCGCTGACGCTCACCAACCGGCCTTCCAGGTCAATGGAGTGCATCATCACCGGCGAATTGTTATACAGGGCACGGTAGCGGGCTTCACTTTCCCGCAAGGCTTCCTCGGTTCGCTTACGCTCGGTGATGTCCTCCTGAAACGTGACCCAGTAGCTTTGCTCACCCAAAGTTAGGGCCTGAACCTTGCCCTGAGTGACAAAAGAGGTTCCATCCTTCTTACGGTTGAGGAACTCGCCTTCCCAATAGCCCTTCGTTTGTAACTCGGCCAGCACCTCGGCTACAAACTTTTGATTCTCGGCTGACGGCATATCGTTCATAATCGAAACATGCTGGCCGATCACTTCGCCCTGTTCGTAGCCAAACATGGCATCGAAGGCCGGGTTGGTGAAACAGATAATCCCTTGATCATCCACATAGTTTAGGCCTTCGGCCAGATTTTCCATAATGTAGGCGTGATAGGCCAGTTGAGCTTCTACCTGCTTTTGCTCGGTAATATCGCGTACAAAGGAGATCATGTGCGGCTCGCCATCCAGTTCGATCTGTTCAATGGAGACGGTTATCGTCCGAAGTTCACCCGATTTTATTCGGATGATGAGTTCATAGTCTCGCAGCGAGCCTTGCTGCTGTAACTGTTGCACCAATTTAGGCCGATTATCAGGATGGGGATACAGATTTAGCCAAAGGGTGGAGCGCCCAATCACCTCAGCCCGACTATAGCCCAGTAGCTGCTCTATACTCTCGTTGACATCAATGATGCACCCGTCCTGCAAGCGTGTAAGAACGAGGCCATCGGGAGTAGCCGCAAATATCTTGCTGAAGCGTTCTTCAGATTGGCGCAAATTGGTTTCGGCTTGCTTGCGTTCGGTAATATCTTCGGCAATGCCCATGACACGATAGACCTGTCCACTTTCATCTTTGAGTGGGAAGCCCCGATCCCAAATCCAACGGATGGCTCCGTCGGGGCGCACAATGCGATATTCATGAAAGGTCGGTTCACCCAACGCTTGTTCTTTTAAGCGGGGCTTGACCACGGTTTCTCGATCATCAGGGTGAATGCTCTGCAAAAAGATATCGGCGTTTTCATAAAATTCATTGACCGGGCGGCCCCACACCGGCTCAATCGTCGGACTAACGTATTCGATGGTGGTAACGCCGGGGGTGATGACCCAAAAGACCTCCTCGATATTTTCGGCTAGTTGCCGGAAGCGTTCCTCACTCTCTTGCAAGCTAGCCAGGCGATCTTGCTCAATGTTTTGATGCAAACGCCGTGATACAATGGCTAAAATGGCGGCGATGGTATTAAAGAGGATAATCGCCGGAACAAAGTTTATATGAGGAAAGTTTTCCGGTACCAGCCAGACCACAATTATCGTACCGGCCACATTAAATATACCTAAGGCGACTAGCCCAGGCAGGGTAAGCAAAAGACTGCCAACGAATAAAGCGATCATTAAGCCCATAAGGGCCAATTCTGGAATAGGTGAGGTGCCGCTAAGAACCACGGTGAATACGGTAATGGGATAGAAGAAGACGGTCAGACCAGCGGCAATTTGATAATGGCGAGTCCGGCTAAGGAGATAGATACTCGCCAACACAAGAATGATAACGATATTCTGGAGGGTCATTTGAACGTCTGGGAAAAAGACAGCACGGAAGATGCTGGCTGCCATTTCCAGCGCAAAAATCAGTAGCAGCAGCCCTGACAGTAAGGCGGCTTTGCGGCGCAGCGTTATATCCTGAATCTGGCTGGACGGTTGCGTCAACCATTGCCAAACGACCAGTCGGCGTGGACGCCGTGGTTGGGTAGTGTTGAGAGGGGGATTTTTGCCCATATTTGGAATACACCTTCGTGTAAACGTCGTCATGCTCATTGTATCTAATTTGAATGTTTAAATCAAAGCGGGGAAATCATAGCATCTTAATAACTCAAGTTGCTGCCTGGATATTTAAATCGGGGAGTAGGGAGTAAGGGCGTCCGATCCTGGCTGAAGCTTGGCAACATCGCTATGGCTGCTAATGCGGTTCGGGCACGTCCAGTACTTGGCGCAGCTTACGGGATAAAGCATTGAACTGAAACGGCTTTTGTAAAAAGGTTACACTGGGGTTCAACACGCCATGATGAGCAATTACCTCATCGCTATACCCCGACATATATACAACCCTTAAATGAGGCTGGTACCGATTAAGCCGTTCGGCAAGCGATTTACCGCAGATACCACCTGGCATGACCACATCGGTCAACAATAGATCGATGCCTCCACTGTGTTGGGCGGCCAACTGTAACGCTTCCCAACCATCTTGTGCTTCTAATACCGTATAGCCCTGCATTTGCAAGATACGCGCAACAAGATCGCGCACTCCATCATTATCTTCGGCCAGCAAAATTGTTTCACTGCCGGTTGGCATCTTTACGGCGTTCCCAACAGCCGATTGAAGCGAATTAAGTTCTATAGCCATTGGCAGATAGACTTTGAAGGTGGTTCCTTGTTCTTCCTCACTATAAATACGGATATCTCCGTTATTTTGCTTAACAATGCCATAAACCGTGGCCAATCCCAGCCCGGTTCCACGCCCCCGCTCTTTGGTAGTAAAGAAGGGCTCAAAAATACGCTCCTGCACAATACGGCTCATGCCAACCCCTGTATCGCTCACCGACAACTGTACGTACTGCCCCGGCTCTACTTTAAACTGCGTGGAAACGACCGTTTTTTCACTGAGCACAATATTAGATGTTTTGATGCAAAGTTGACCGCCGTTGGGCATGGCATCGCGGGCGTTGACCGCCAGGTTGACGATAACCTGCTCCAACTGAGAGCGATCGACCTTAACTGGCCATAAGTCAGGGGCAATAGTTGTTGTTAAATCAATATGCTCACCGATGATCCGCCGCAGTAGTTTATCCGTTTGGCTAACTACCTCGTTAAGGTTTAATATCTTGGGTTCAACAATCTGCTTGTGACTAAAGATCATTAATTGGCTAATCAGATTAGCGGCCATCTCCCCGGAGTGCAAAATTCTGTTGATTTTTGGAGCAAGGGGATCATTTGGGGCGAGTTCAAACTGAATCATCTCGGCAAAACCGTTAATGGCTGTCAGCAAATTATTAAAATCGTGGGCAATACCCGCTGTTAGTTGACCAATCGCTTCCATCTTTTGGGCCTGACGGAGCTGCTCTTCCAACCGTTTATGCTGGGTCACGTCGACCAATACGGCCATACTGCGTACAAAGTTACCGGCTTTATCATATTCAACAACTGCCGAGAGCAGGATATCAATTACTTCTCCACTCTTGGTAACAAATTGATAAGGTGTGTCTTTAATGTGACCATGCTCCATAAATTGAGGAATGGCAACCTCAAGAGCATACTGCCGCGATTCTTCGGTAAGGAAGCTGGGGGCCGGTTGGCCGATAACCTCAGCCCGCTCATAGCCCATCATCTCCAGCCAATAATCACTGACGCTCACCAACCGGCCTTCTATATCAATGGAGTGCATCATCACCGGCGAATTGTTATATAAAGCCCTGTAGCGGGCCTCACTTTCTCGCAAAGCTTCTTCAGCGCGCTTTTGCTCGGTGATGTCTTTCTGAAAAGTGACCCAATAACTTTGCTCGCCTAACGTTAGGGCCTGAACTTTGCCGTAAGTGACAAAAGAGGTCCCGTCCTTCTTACGGTTGAGGAACTCGCCTTCCCAATAACCCTTCATTTTTAACTCGGTCAGAACATTGGCCACAAACTTCTGATTCTCGGCGGGCGGCAGGTCGTTCATAATCGAAATATGCTGGCCGATTATTTCGCCCCGCTCATAGCCAAACATCGCATCGAAGGCCGGGTTGGTGAAGTGGATGATGCCCTCATCATCCACATAGTTCAGTCCTTCAGCCAGGTTTTCAAGAATGTGGGCATGATAAGTGAGTTGGGCTTCAATCTGTTTCTGCTCGGTGATATCGCGGACAAGAGAGATCATGTGCGGCTCACCATCGAATTCAATGAGTTCGGTGGAGACAGCCATCGTTCGAAGTTCGCCCGATTTTATACGGACAATGACTTCATAATCCTGCAGCGAGCCATGCTGGTGTAATTGGCGTACGAGTTCAAGTCTATCATCCGCGTTGGCATACAAACACATTTGGGGGGTTAATTGTCCTACCAATTCGGATCGGCTGTAACCCAATAACCGTTCTACACTCACATTCACGTCGATAATATATCCATCCCGCAACCGTGTTAAAAAGAGAGCATTCGGGTTGGCTGAAAACACTTTGCTAAAGCGTTCTTCAGACAGGCGTAAAGCAGTTTCGGCCTGTTTGCGCTCGGTGATGTTCTGCACTACCGTCAAAATTTGGGTGATTTCTACTTGCTCATTTACCAGCGGTCGGGTTTCAAAAGCAAGGTGTATTCCCCCCATAGAAAGCTCAAAGCATTGTTCTTGACCGGCAAAGGTCTGGCGGTAGGCAGTTAATATCGTCTTTACCGCTTCTTCATTACCATAAGCGCTAAACACATCTCGCACATTGAGTCCTACAAACGTTTTGGGGTCGAGTTGTTGGCGTTTGAACTCCTGTCCGCTGGTAAACCCAATGGTCATATCGGCATTTATCACGGATAAATAGGCACGTGGAAATTGTTCAGCCACAGCCCGGAGCAACTTTTCGTTGTCGTGCAACTGTTGCTCGGCTTGCTTACGTTCGGTAATATCTTCGGCAATGCCCATGATGCGATAAACCTGACCACTTTCATCTTTGATCGGAAAGGCCCGATCCCAAATCCAACGGAAGGTTCCGTCGGGGCGTATAATGCGATATTCATTAAAGGTCTGTTCACCCCGCATTTGTCGTTCAAGACGAGGCTTAACCACCACATCGCGATCATAAGGATGAATACTTTGTAAAAAGAGTGCCGGATTATTGTAGAAATCATGGGGAGGGCGGCCCCACATTTGCTCAATGGCCGGGCTAGCATACTCGATGCGGGTTGCCCCCGGCTTGATAATCCAAAAAACCTCTTGAATATTTTCGGTCAACTGCTGAAAGCGTTCCTCGCTCTCTTGCAAAGTAGCCAAGCGATCTTGTTCATTTTGCTGATGCAAATGTCGGGATATCACAACTAAGATCGTGGCAATACTATTAAATGTGACAATAACCGGAATAACATTTAGATCAGGTATATTTTCGGGCACTAGCCAGGCCACAATTATCGTAGCCACAACATTAAACACGCCTAAGGTAATTAAACCGGGCAGGGAAAGCAATAGGTTGCCCAGAAATAAAGAAAGCATCACCCCCATTAATGACAGTTCAGGAATAGGTGAGGCCCCAATGATAATAAGACTGAATATGAGTATGGGGTAAAAAGAGACAGTTAGGTATGCAGTAATATAGTAGTGACGCGTACGGCTGAGAAAATACAAACTTCCCAAAGACATAATGATAACTGTATGCCGGAGAGACAGGAGATAGTCAGGGATAAAGACTGTCCGGCAGAGGATCAAGGATGTTTGCAGTACAAGAATAACCAGGAGCAACCTCGACAACAGACCAGCCTTGCGGCGGAGGCTTACATTGTGAAGGAAACCTGACGGTTGTGTTAAACTCTGCCAAACAGTTTCCCAAGAAATATACAATCGTGGGTTAATATTATAAGGATAATTTTTTTCCATTGCGCTAGCACCTCTTTGTGCAAAACGTATTTGATGCCTATTGTATACAATTTAGGCAATTAATCAAAGAAGTTCAGTAGAACCCTACTACACCACAGCAATGAGACCCAATGCATTTATTAGACGGGGGATATGCGGCAGAAGAATAGTGGTTGTACATTTGTAGGAAGCTACATTAATCAACCTACGATATTAATAAAACAAGGCTCTATATGTGTT
>JAGRBY010000248.1 GCA_020433835.1 Anaerolineae bacterium
TATCAAAACCCTGGTTTCTAAAAAAGTGCAACCATAGTGTAAACCTGCTATTTATGCGTAAAGCAAAAAAAAAGTTGTAGGTTTCATGGCCTACAACTTTTTTTTTGCTTTCTGAATGATAAAAAGGACTTGCAACGCTTTGCTCAGTGGTCGGTTTTATCACCCGTGTATTCAATTGTAAAAATACGGTCAAACTGCAAAATTTGCAGAATTCGACGGATTTGACCGGACGGGTTGAGCAAAATCATTTGAATTTCTTGGCCGTTGCATTTTTTATACATCGAGAGCAGCAGTTGCAGCCCTAGTGAGCTAATGCGTTTTGTTGTTGTTAAATCGACAATCAGTTTTTTTGCTTCCGCCTCAAACAGTGTTTGACATAGCCTATCGACAACCTCTTGTTCTAAGCGGTGGTAGGTATCCATGTCGATATCGTCGTCGAGGGTGAGACGCCATTCAGTTTTGGCATTGTTGAGAGGATGAATATTCATGGGTTCGTTTTTATCACGCGATACATAGAAAATCAATTCTTGCCGTGCGTTTTGTCCTGTTTTGAGAAGGACACAGCTCGGTATGTTGGTTGATATGGGTTTAATGGGTATTTCGTTGCTAGAGGGAAACGGTGCCGGATCCACATAAAGATTTAAGGGATAGCTGCTTTTTGCCATAGGGCTACAACAATACCTTTCTACTAAAAACCAACTTTTCTTTCAGCTACCTGACGGGCAAAGCTGACCAAATCCTCACTGTCGGCAGGAAAAACCGTGACAGTGCCTTCGAGAAACATAGAAATTTCAGCCGCGTCATCGCCGATAAGAATGGGGATGTGGTAGCGGTTGATTTGCTCAAAAAACGTAGTCACATAAGGATTGTTCTTTAAGCGCTGAACAGCGGAGGACGTCGCCGGGATGATAAGGTGGGTGATCTGAGATAGGAGAGCAGTCGCTTGCGACAGGGTCAAGTCGGGGGTCAAGGCCAACCCGTAGATGCCTTTGCTATATTGTCGGGATATGCCAATCACCTTTACACGTATGCCGGCCCGACGGAGTTCGGTTACAAATATCGTGGCAGCAGCCTCGAGAAATCCGTCTGCCCAGAGGACAAATACATATAAATTGTGCTGGGGCATGCCTTAATCCTTTTCTCCAGAAAAGTCACGGCTTTTTATAGCGATCCTACCTTTGCACTTTAAAGTAGTACGACAAGAAACCAGGGTTTTTAGCGTTAAAAAGCAACCTCTTTTGCCCCAAAAGGTTATCACTGAGACATCAAAACCCTGGTTTCTAAAAAAGTGCAAACATAGTAATAGCGGCTTTATTGAATGATCTTATTATCTATTACCGCCCCTCTTTCTGTGTACTATCATACTGCTTAGAATATATCTGTGATCTAGCCATATTCTCTCTATTTTTGTCAAAACCTATCCTAAATCTATCTCCATTCTGTCGCAACTTGTACGAATTGTTGATTTTGTAACCTAGGTGTGGTATGTTAGAACGCACATCTACAGGCCATTGTATAAAAGGAGAGAAGTTTGTTTTCAGCGGCAGAGATTTCGCTGACTCAACTACGGGAAAGGACTCACGAGGCGCTTAAATTGTGGGACAAGCCGAATGATGATACCAGCCCGCTTAGCCACCTGTATCTTTTTCATCAGGCTCAACAAACACGCACCGGTAATGCCCGCCGGCTGACTAACGATCTACTGCTGTATGCGCTCAAGATTATGGAGGATCAGTATGATGCCTTTTTAGCTGATCTCTTACGGCGCAGATTTTTAGAAAATACGCCTATGGTCTCGGTTGCCAACGAAAAAAATATGGCCGAAGCCACTGCCCACAAAAAACAGCGACAGGCCATCGAGCAACTGGCCGATATTTTAGCCGAACAGGAACAGCAGGCTCGCCAGGCGACTATTGCAACTCTGGAACAGCGCCTTGACTTGCCCGTCACTACCGATTTGTTTGGTATTGAACAATATCTGAAACGTGTGTGCGAGGCTCTGCTGCTGCCAGAGCCGGCCTGGTTGGTTGCGATTGAGGGATTAGGGGGTATTGGTAAAACGTCTCTCGCCGGAGAAGTTGTCAGGCAGGTAGCGTTGACCCATCGTTTTCAGCAAATCGCCTGGGTGAGCGCCAAGCAAGAAGAATTTTGGCCTGGTCTCGGTCTGCAACCAACCGCTCAACCCGCCCTCGACAGTGATATCTTAACCGATACTTTGTTAGTTCAATTGGATGAAGCTGTCGCCACAACACTTTCGCCCCAACAAAAGCTGATTAGACTTACTGAACTTTTGAAAGCACAGCCTTATTTAATTGTTATCGACAATCTGGAAACGGTTGTTGATTTTGAAGCACTGCTGCCGCTGCTGGTTCGGCTGGCAAACCCCACCAAGTTTTTGCTGACCAGCCGGATGATGCCTCCTCAGTCCGGTGTGGCCTCAATCCGTATGAACGAACTGAGTCAAGCCGATGCGTTTCAGTTGCTCCGGCACGAGGCCAAACTACGCCATATGACCGAATTGACCCAAGCCTCAGATGAACAGTTAGGTAGCATTTGTCAGGTTGTTGGTGGACATCCCCTGGCGCTCAAATTAGTGGTCGGTCAACTGCACAGTCTCCCTTTATCTCAAGTGCTTGATAGTCTCCGGCAAGCGCACGGTAAAAAAGTAGAAGAACTGTATACCTTTATCTACTGGCAAGCCTGGCATATGCTGGCCGAAAGCAGTCGCCAACTGCTGCTGGTAATGCCGGTGGCTCAAAATGGTACTATCGAGCAATTGAGTACCACCAGCCGGCTTGCTGCGGGTGATCTGCACGAGGCTCTGGAACAGTTAATAACCCTCTCGCTGCTTGAGATTAGCGGCACTATTGATCAACGCCGCTACCGTGTTCACCGTCTCACCGAGACATTTCTGCTCAATGAGGTCATTAAATGGCACACGTCGCCTTAGTTAAGCCGCAAAGCTACGCTAATTTTTTCACGACGGCCATCCTGACCAATGTGACCTACTGGCAGACTAATCCTGCCGTGCAGTCGCTTGATGTTGCAGTCCTTGATCAGGAGCGCGAAGGGCTTATTCGGGCCATTCGCTTTGGCCTGCGCGTTGATGAAGCCTGGCCCACCGTTTGCCAGTTGGTCGAAACGCTGTCACCGTATATGGAGCGGCGAGGTTATTGGGCTGTATGGGAGCAGGTACTTGAACAAACCTTTACTTTATCCCAGCAACGTGGCGATGCAGCTAAATGCGTCGTTTTTTCTTTACTTTTGGCCCGGTTGTTAAAACGGCAAAGCAAAATTAAACAAACAATATATCAATATCGACGCGCTATCGATTTCGCCCGGCAAGCTGGGAGCCAATTCAATGAAGGGCGATCTTATACGAATTTAGGATATTTATATGTTGAACTGGGACAATGGTTCCGAGCAGAGGTATTATGCTGCTATGCTCTTGACTTATTTAAGCAAATTGAAAATGAGTATGGTCAAGCCCATACCTATAATCACTTAGGCGTTCTATTTACCTGGCAAGGCGTTTGGGATAAGGCTCAATTATACCTGGAGTCAGCATGTGCATTGTGGAAAAAGATGAAGGACCATCATGGCTTGATGAGCGGTCTTATTAATCTTAGTAGTCTTTATATCCTTCGTCAACAACCAGTCCAAGCTCTGCGTTATTTACAAGATGCTGATTATTATGCTCATATGACGGGAGACGAACTTGAACTTGCTACAATTCATATGAATAAAGGTATAGCCTATCAATACACTGATCTTGCAGAAGCAGAAAATTGTATCCGAAAAGCGGAAGCTATATACCAAAAGTTTTCAAATTTAACTGGTTTGGCCCAAGCGTGGAGCAATTTAGGCATAACTTTGCTCAAACAAAATCGAGCACGGGAAGCAGCCCCGTTCCTACAGAGATCACTAAATACTTGGCGTAGTTTAGAGAATCGTCAAGGCGAATTAAAGGCGCTTGCTGGTTTAATTGAGTATGAATTTATGCAGCAGGACAGTATTCAAGCAATTGCAAAGTTGAAGGAATTAAAAGCAATTAAGGAGCAATATCTCCCTCGATTTCACGATTCGTATTTGGATGCAGTGTTGCAAAAATATCATTACAGTCTAACTGAATAAAAATCAGCCAGGCTGTAATGATTTTGTCAGTCAATTGATGATTAGCATCCACCTCCCGAACTTCCGGGATGTGAACATGCCTGGGCCGGCGTCGTCACCGACAACCCTGCCTCATCGGCCACGACACCTACGGAACCGGCAACGGCAGCTAACAAAGCTAATCCGACTAAAACAGTAACTATTCTCTTTTTTAACATCTTAAGACCTCCATAGATACTCGGAGGGCCAAGATGAGAGTACTCTCGGCTGAGTGGGTTCAGCCTATTCGCGAATAATCAACAGCCCGATTTTGAATAAAGATGTTTGGGCCGAAACATCACCTCATTTCGTTATAGCATACAAACCTGTGCGGCACGGGTGCGCGACAATTCAGGAAATTGGGTTAAAATTATGCCTCGCACAGATGTGTTGCCAACCTACACTGATGATTTGGCCGGTTTTGCCGGCATATTACGTGCGTCTGTTTTTTCTTCGCAGAAGCGCGCCGCGGATTATTTTCATCTTAATCGTTCAACCGTGGTGCGTTATGAAAATGAAAATTTAAGGCCGCCGCTTGGCTATTTAGCCTGTCTGGTTCGATTAGTTGTTGATAAAAAGCACGCCTCAGAGGCAGATCGCCAGAGTTTGCTTACACAGCTTAATCGGGCCATCCGGCACAATTATGACCAGGAAATTCCCTTTCAAACGTGGCCCGAGTTAGATGCAGTAGCCGATGCCTACCTTGTTGAGCGTGGTCAAAAGGCCGATGCAACTGAATCTTCGTTTCAAACCCATTTGCTAACCGGCTTATCGCCTACGTTTTCACCCCTACCGGCCGAAACTCCGGCCTTGCCTGTTTACTACACTGAGCGTCTGGATGAACAGGCTAAGCTGCTCCGCTACATCACAATTAAACATGTGCCGGCTTTGGTGTTGTGGGGTGCAGGCGGCGTAGGCAAAAGCGTACTTATGGCCTGGCTTGCCGCCCAGGTGTCCGAAAATTTTCTTGATGGACAAATTTGGGTCGAATTGCCGGACAACATATCACCCCAGGCGGCTGTGAACGAGGCGCAAGTACACATTGCCCGCAGTTTAGGCGTTATGTTGCCGGGTACCTCTTTGGCTGAAAAGGCGGGTCAACTGCGTACTTTATTAGCCGGAAAACGCTGCTTGCTTATGATTGATAACCTCAACTTTGCAACAGACCTGTCGTATCTACAGGTTACCGGCCCCACCGGCTGTTTCTTGGTGACCACACGCTATCGCAAAGTGGCCGACGTGTTAGAGGCTCCTCTACTTTCAATTAAAGGGATGACTTCGGCAGAGGGGCTAAATCTTTTGGTGCACTGGGCTAACTACACGGTTGACAATAGGGAAAGTATGCATGACTTTGTTGAGCGTTTAGGGGGGCTGCCGTTGGCGCTCAAATTGTGCGGTGCGCGTCTACGTGAGGGAGAGTCGGTAACGCAACTGCGAACTGACTTTGACCAAGATAACATTGATTTGGGCCAATTCGATCTTGATGACCCCCAAACTCCGCATGATGGTCTGATTCGCTGCTTTGAGCGCAGTCTGTCTAACCTAACAGAGTCTGAACGGCAAGGTTTTGTACAACTTGGTTGTTTTATCGGACATTTTGAGGTTAGTGCTACTGCCGCCGTTTGGCATTTATCCCTATCAGACACCCGTCGACGCTTGCGCCGTCTGCATGGATTGGCCTTGCTCAAGCGAAAAGAAAATGCGTATCAACTTCATCCGCTGCTGCGCGATTACGCCCGACAAAAAATGGCAGAGTTACCGGCCCTCAAACAGAACACGTATCGAAGCTATGCCGCCTACTTTATTCGCCACACACTTTACCACCCCGAGCTTTTAGCCGATGCATCGTCATCGCCACCCGATCTGGACCACCGCTGGGTCGATGTTGTGGCGGCAGTCCAGTGGGCGGCCACATACGATGCTGAGCTGGCCTCCATTGCGGTCTTGGTGGCTTATGGCGATCGACCGGCTTTGCTCGAAGCTGTGGGTGCGATACTGCCTCACGCCGTTGAAGAATATGCCTTTAGATCCAAGATGGTTTATCAGGGCGTGTGGTATGAACTGCTGGGCGATCTCTATCTGCTCAACTATGATTACGAGTCTGCCGCAGTCGCCTTTAGCCAGGCCGACAAATGGGGGCAGGCGGGGCAGCATTATCTGGCTTGCAGCCGTGCCAGACTGCGGTTAGCCGGCATTCACATCATTCAAGACCAACCCCACGCTGCCCTTGCCCTGCTAGAGCAGGCGCGAGCAGCTTTGGCTCAAGGGTTACCATTATCTGAAACCGAGCAAACAATGGCCAACCGGCTGTTTTATTGGTTCGACCTGATTTGTTACAGTATGATGCATCAATGGCCGGATCGTCTGCCGGAAGCAGAGGTCAAACAGTTGGTTGATCTGGCTCAATCAACGCAGCAGCCGCTGTTAGAAGCGCGTGCCTGGCACATTTATCGCCTGTGGTGCACCGTTGGCCCGCAGCCGGAGCCGATAAAACAGCAAGGTCGGCAGTTTGGAGCCAGAGCGGCCTGGTTGTGGTGGCGGCATGGTCAGTCCGATAAAGCCTTGGCGGAAGTGATGTGGACCCAAGAATATACCCGGGGTCGACGCAGCCAACGTTTGGCCCGGCACTTTGCCCAACGGCGGTCACAAGGGACACCCCTGTTGAGCCAAAATCAGATCCAGTTGATTGACAATGAAAAGTGGCGACGTTGGTTGGCCGCCAATGAGGCAGAGCGGGTTGCGTGGTTGATCGACAATATGCCCGATCCTAACAGTGATGATTGGCAAGCGGTCGATGATCTCCTGGCGCTTGGCATTCTGGGGCAGCGAGTACGGCGGCTGGCCGCAGGAT
Organism: Anaerolineae bacterium; assembly: GCA_020433835.1. The sequence goes on from JAGRBY010000248.1 coordinate 7,004, forward strand.
CTTTACCGCCGGCCGGGTGGAACGTCGGTCAGGCCGTGTGGCGTGCTTTAACCGGGCAAAAAATTTTGCCGCTGTCGGATCCTATGGCCATCGCCTTGGCCATCCATAGCCTGGAACGTCTGGATACAATTATTTCGATTTAAAGATTTATTTGGATGATGGATATCCCATCACGGTCAGGACAACGTACTAAATGCGTGGAGCAAATCCCTTTTGTGTTGTGTAATCGCTGCAGCGATATCTTTCAGAAAGGGACGGACTGAAAAGGGTAAGCATTAATTTTTGGCATTAAGCGGCACTTAGCGGCCGCAAGCGACTAGCCAGGGTGCTCAGTTGAATGAGACTAACGGGTTTGAGCAGTACCAGATCAGCTTCGCTACGGAGATGTTCGGCTTTGAACGCATCGGCGGTTACGATCATAACCCGGGTTGGGTCTAGACGCTGATCAGACCGAATGTAAGCGAGGATGTCTGAGCCGGAGAGGTCCGGTAAGTGGAGATCTAAAACCACTACAGTCGGCACCGTAACCGCCAGCCGATCTAAGGCGATCTGACCATTTTGGATGGTTTCCGTTTCGAATTCAGCCATTTGTAAAGCTTCGGCAAAAAGGTAGGCCAGTTTTGAATCATCTTCAATAATTAAAGCTAGGGGATTGCTCATAATACTTTTTCCTTATTTGGCTGCATAGGAAGAATAATAGTGAAGGTGCTGCCTTGCCTAAGTATACTTTCTAAATGTATCTGACCATCCATCATAGTGGTGAGCTGTTTAACAATCGACAGGCCCAGTCCGGTGCCAGGCTGTTTGCGCGTCATTGAGCCATCAACCTGTCGGAACGGTTCAAATATGTACGAATGCGCTTCAACCGGAATACCGGAACCGGTATCGGAAACCTGTAAGGCCCAATGGTTAGTATCAGGGCAGTAAAGGCCCACATGCACGGAGCCTGTCGATGTAAATTTGATCGCATTGCTGATGAGATTGACTAAAATTTGCTGCAGACGATCTATATCGCCGCACAAGGTCGACGGCACAGCCTCATCGATGTTGCTGGTCAGGCTCAATCCTTTACTTCGAGCCAAGACATTCGTCTTGGCTAAAGCCCCATCAATAAGATCAAACGGCGTAAAACAATGCGCGTTTAATACCAATCTGCCTGCCTCAAGTTGGGCCTGATCAAGTAGCTCATTGACGATATCGGTTAAATAATGGGTACTGTCGATAATTTCACGGGTCATGCGTCTTTGCTTATCGGGATTGGCGGCATCTGCTTGTAGTTCGAGCAGTTCGGCGAAGCCCAAAATGGCGTTGAGCGGAGTACGCAGCTCGTGGCTGACTTTCGCTAACAGTTCGGTCTTCAACCGACTCGACTCGAGAGCCTGATCGCGAGCCATCTCCAAAATCATTTCTTCTTGTTTTCGCTCGGTGATGTCACTTACCAGACCGTAAATAATGAGATCCTGTCCGTTACGTTCTCTTTCCACACGGCCGCTGTCTCGCACCCAAACGATATTGCCATCGGCTCGGATAATTCGATATTCTAACGCGCTGCTTTCCCCCTTGGCCAGTTGTTCAGCCTGTATGGTAGCTGCAGCTCTATCGTCAGGATGAATAAGGGTTGAGGGCCAGAAATTCCAGTTATTCATAAATTTATCGATAGGATAGCCGGTTAGGGGTTCAATGTGGGGAGAGATATAGAGGTTCGTTGCCTCGCCTGTTGTGGTCAATTTGGTGACATAGATATGGTCACTAATGGAGGAGACAACCTGCCGGAAACGTTGCTCGCTCTCTCGCAGGGCTGCCTCGGCCTGTTTACGTTCGGTAATGTTTAACAAGATACCGTTAAAGATGGCTTCGCCTTTCGTAGTGGCGACCGGGGTTGATAAGCCTTGCCACCAGACCAGTTCTCCCGTTGTGGGATTGATGAGCCGGCCTTCAAAGTTCCAGTACGACAAATTTTTCACCGCCTCAGCGACCGACTCAACAAATCTGTTTATATCATCGGGATGGATATGGCCGGTAAAATTATTGAGGTCTTGCAGAATATCTTCCGGATCCATACCAAAAAATTCTAAAACCTGCGGAGCCACATAATCCACTGTCCAGACACCATCGCGGGAAGTAAATTGATAGATTACGCCCGGCATCGTGGTAGCAATTGCCCTATACCTGGCCTCGCTGTCAATTAAAGCCGCCTCGGCCAGCTTACGTTCGGTGATATCTTCAGAGATCCCCAGCAAATATTTCGGCTGCCCGTTAACTCCCATAACGGGAACTTTTCGGGTGTGTAGAAAGCGAACACCCTTATGTGGCGTATGAATTGTCTGTTCGGGAATATCAACTAAAGCGCCTTCGGCTAATGACTCTCGATCCTTATCTGTAAAAAAGTCGGCTTCCGTTGCTGAAAACAGATCGTAATCGTTTTTGCCGATTACCTCTGCCGCGCTCATGCCCGTTATTTCTTCGGCTGCGTGGTTAAAGTGGGTATACCAAAAATTTTGAGCATCTTTAGTAAAAAGCATGGTCGGCATATTTTCAATGATAGAGTTAAGAAAACTTCGCGATTCTTCCAGTTCGGTTGCCCGTTTAGCTAAAGCTGCCTCTGCACGCTGACGCTCGGTCAGTTCAAAACGAAGC
>JAGRBY010000249.1 GCA_020433835.1 Anaerolineae bacterium
TTTTTTGATAAAAAATCGAATCGATTCATTCACGAGCCTCGTTTTTTGATAAAAAATCGAATCGATTCACTCACAAGTCCCTTTTTTTGATAAAAAATCGAATCGATTCATTCACGAGCCTCGTTTTTTGATAAAAAATCGAATCGATTCACTCACAAGCCTCGTTTTTGCGTCCAAATTGAGCCTAAATTTTTAAATTACCCTATTTTCGCACCAAAAATCGCCTCAAAAAATAGTTTACCCCTTTGCACCGGGTAAAATCAGCTCAAAAACCTGTCGAACCCGTCAGAAGGGCTCGATATCTCATCCCCAACGTGATCAACCATTCCTGACTATGACAGCAAAGGTGATCCGCTTTCGATCAACCGGCTTGCAGAGATAAGCGTGACTATTACAATTAGGTTGCCGTGATTTGACGAATTATTAACTAATTTCTATGATCATACGTACCTATCTGAAAAAATGCAGTAACTTATGCTCTTTAGCTGACAGTGATAATGTAATTTAGCATTACGAATCGCATCGCCGGTTTGTTTATTCATATACCCATTCCCCTCCTCCCTTACTATCTTCATAAACAATCCATACTCTATCGCTTGCATAAAAAAGTTACATGCTCACGTATTAAATCTATTTTTTATCATCTCTTTAGTGTCAATTCGACTAGGCCGATGACGGACGAGATTAAGACAATCGGAAAATTTTTTCAGCAATTACGCTTACTCCGTCAGGAGGTTCAAGAGCTGCATGCCCTTGAGGCTGGCCGAAACAATATGATTATGACTTATCACGATTTTGAGACGCATCTTGACACACCATTTTATTCGCACGGAGACACCGGGGATCCTCTGTTTGAAAGCGAGAAGCGTTATACCCAATTATTAGAATCGGTAACCGATTATATCTATCGGGTACGTTTTGAAAACGGCGTACCGGTCGAAACCCGACACGGCTCAAATTGTGTAGCGGTAACCGGCTACACTTCAGAAGAATATGATACCAACCCGGATCTATGGTATCAAATGATCCACCCGGTCGACCAACGGGCAGTTTTGAAGCAAATTGTAAAGCTGCGGTTGGGTGAGTTTGCCCCGCCTATCGAGCATCGCATCATTCACAAAGATGGCTCGACGCGCTGGGTTCGAAACACGACCGTTTTGCGCAAAGACGAGCGCGGCTGTGTTATTTCGTACGATGGTTTAATCACCGACATTACTGAGCGCAAACAGGCAGAAAAAACCCTACGCGAGCGTGAAGAACAGCTTCAACTCGCCATTGCCGGTTCACGCGGCGGCGTTTGGATTATTCAGTTTGATCCGAACGATCCCGAATACAAACAAACGGATGATATCTATTTGTCACCGCAGTTAAAGCAGTTTATCGGTTTTGAGGACGATGAATTTCCCAACTCGCTCCAACTCTGGCAGCAACGCATTGTGGCCGAAGATTTAGAACAACTGCATCAGAGCGGCCGCGATCATCTTTCGGGTCAAAGCGATATCTATGAAGAAGAGTATCGCATCCGCCATAGAGACGGTAGCCTGCGCTGGCTTTACACCCGCGGCCGGGTACAGCAAGATGATGATGGTCGCCTGCTTCAATGGGTTGGTATTGTTTGGGATATTACTGAACGAAAGCGATTGCAGGAGCGCTTGGAGGCGATCTATCGTTTGGGCCACGAATTGGCGCTGCTGCGTGATGAAACAGCTATTGCCACCCAAGTTTTGAAAACAGCAGTCGTCGCTCTTCAGGCTGATAGTGCCAGCTACGGGTTGGTCGATGAATTGACCGGCAAATTGCGCTACTGTTATTATTTATCACAAGATAAGCTTCAAACGGTAGAACTTTACCTGCCTCTGCTCGAACAAACCCCCATGGACATCGGTGTAGCCGTTATTCGGCAAAGGCGGGTAATTAATGTTGCCGATACGCAGAGTAATCTCCAGTATGTTTCAAAGTTGACCCATTGGCTGGGGCGGTCTGAACTTGCTGTGCCTATGCGAATTAATTCTCGCATTATTGGCGTTTTACACGCCACCAGTGCCGAACCGGCCTACTTTTCGATAGAAGATGAAAAGCTGTTGCAAACCCTGGCTGACCAGACCGTGGTAGCGATTGAAAATGCGCGTCTTTATGAAGAAATTCACCGTCGGGTGCAAGAACTGACGGTGCTAAACGAACAAACTGAAATGCTGCGCCAGGCTGCGGCGGCATTAACCTCAAGCCTCAAACTCGACCAGCTTTTGGAAACTATTCTTACCCATTTAGAGCAGGTGGTACCCTATGATAGTGCCTGTGTCTTTTTGTGGGAGGCGGAAGGTTTACGGGCGGTTGCAGCACGCGGTTTCGCCATATCAGACCAGGTTATCGGCGCACATTACCCCACCGAACTACCAGCCTATCAAGAAATTAAAAGCAATAACCACGCTCTTATGCTAACCAGTGTGATGCACGGTTTGTGCGATATTGATAACATTCCGGGCTGGCTGGGCATTCCGCTTATCTTACGCGGGAAAATTATTGGCTATCTTACGCTAGATAATCAGCAGGCATCTCTGTACGACCAAAGCCAGCGTTCGTTTGCTCAGGCATTTGCTAATCAAGCCGCCGCTGCCATTCAGAACGCACGCTTGTACGAATCAGAGCGTAATCAATATCGTCGCTTGCAGCAGTCGCAAACACAGCTTATTCAGGTTGAAAAAATGGCGGCTTTGGGGCGATTGGTTGCTTCGGTAGCCCACGAGGTTAATAATCCTCTTCAGGCTACCCAAAACGCCCTTAGCTTGTTGGAGATGGAATTAAATGGACCGCAACGTCCTGAGAAGATAGCCTATCATTTTAATATTACCCGCACCGAAATCGACCGTATCTCATCGATTGTCCACCGTATGCGCGAGTTCTACAGCCCACTGCGCTTAAAACGGCCGCTCCAATCAACCCAAGAAAGCGCCATCGATGACTTTTATCGCTCCACCGACGAGGAATTACAATCGCTCGATTTGCATACCATCTTAGAAAGTGTTTTGCAGCTTACCCATAAGCAGTTGCAGCAAAAGTTTATCGATGTTGCCCACACCTGGGCCAAGGACCTACCCCTAGTTTACGGTAATCCCGATCAACTAAAACAAGTATGTTTGAATTTGATTCTTAATGCTATTGACGCTATGGGTGATCAGGGCGGCACTTTGCACGTACGTACCGCGCCGGTTCACACCCATCTTAACGATAATCGGTTGCAGTTAGCAGTACGTCTTGAATTTAACGATACAGGGCCAGGGATGCCGCCCGATGTGTTATCGCGCCTGTTTGAGCCGTTTTTTACCACGAAAGAGCAGGGGTCGGGCTTGGGATTGTTTGTATGCTATAAAATTATTGAGGCGCATCGCGGGCAAATCCATGTGGAAAGCCATATAGGGTTAGGTACCACGTTTACCGTTCTGCTGCCCATAGCCCAAAGTTAAGGAGGTTTTATGACTCCGTTAGCTCGAATTTTGGTTGTTGATGACGAGGAGAATATTCGCACTTCTTTACAAGAAATGTTAGCCATGGCCGGTTATGAGGTTATCGCCGTTGAAAGTGGCGAAGCGGCCTTGAAGTTGGTAGCCGCTAAAGAAAAGTTTGATTTAGCGTTGGTTGACATTAAATTGGAAGGGTTAAGCGGCATCGAAATTTTAGGCATGCTGCGCCGGCTCACGCCCGAAACCGTGGTGATTATTCTAACCGCGAATGCCTCGCTTGAAACGGCGGTTGAGGCGCTGCGCTACGGGGCACACGATTATCTGTTTAAGCCATGCAAACCGGCCGAATTGCAGGCCAGTATTGAAAAAGGGCTGCGTAATCGACAGCCGGAACTGCGCCAACAGGAGCTGCTGCGCCAGCTCGACTTTTTAGCCAGCAATCTTGAAGACATTCGCCAAACCATTGGCGGGCCAAAAGAGGATGCTGCTTTTCTCACCGAACTTAATGATAGCGCGGTGGCGCCGTCGCCTGTGCCGGAAGAGAGCAGTACGCATCCCCGTTTTTTGCAGTGTGGTCGCCTAACTTTAGATTTTTTGCGTCATGCGGTTACGCTTGATGGACAGTTGCTCGATCTGAGTACAACAGAGTTTGATTTACTGGCCTATTTAAGCGAGCAAGCGCCCCGGGTAGTCTCGGCCCAAGAGTTAACCATCAAAGTAAAAAAATATGAAACCGATGAGTGGGCAGCCAACGAAGCCGTCCGTCAAAACATTTACCGCATTCGCCAAAAAATCAAAGAGGTCAACGACAATATTGATATTATTCGAACCGTGCGGGGAGTTGGTTATACCATTGAGGAATAATGCGAAATAGTTACTCACGAGCATCTAAAAAAGGGCTGACAGCTAATGTCGGCCTTTTTTATTAATGTCCGACCCATACATATCACAAAACTGTGATAAAAGTGTGATACTGTTCTCACGGCACAAATCTTTATTTGTTGTATGATAGATATATACCGCTCAGAAACGTTAAAACTTAAACTTTTCATAGAGAGGCATAGAGAGAGACGATTTACTAGAAGCAGTTATACTAAGGAGATGTGCCATGAAATCTACAGTTATTCAGAATGAGCAACATCAAATCAATACACAAACGGATCTACATCAAGCCCGTTTCTCGTCAACGTCAATGGACAGACGGACAAATACAGATGAACGATCAAAGACAAAAAATGGAAATATTAACACCAGCTATTTTGCCGACATTATCGAAGAAACGATAATCGCGCTTCATGGTCTGGAGCCATCTATCGATGATGAGGTAGCCGCTCAGCATGGTGCTTATCTCACGCACGTTGGAGATCAGAATCTGGTCGGTTTTGCTAACGACGATAAGTACCTTAATAAAATTTTCATAGACAGCCAAGTAGCCACCCCGCAAAGCGACCCGGAACTATTTGGTGACATCGTTGCTACTGGGCCGGCTATTGATGATGGATTCAGCGCTGAACACGCATCAAACTATTTTGCCTAGATCTTAAGAATTGTAAACCTATAAAATCACAACGGCGTGATTTTGTAAGGTCACAGTTAAAAAAGACCTTCTGTATTAGAAAGAAGGTCTTTTTTTCTAAGATCTCAATGAGAGGTAGCTCTGCACACAATCGTGGTAGCATTAGAACCCAGGTTTTTCTTGAGCATGAGACTGGCAAAGGCTTATTTTTGGTGCTCAATGGGGCAACATGCTTACAATTTAAGCAAAAACCTGGTTTCTTTACCACGCTCCACGGTTTAATGTTGTGCTACCCAATGAGACATCAAAACCCTGGTTTCTAAAAAAGTGCAAACATAGTGTAACTGTTATAAAAACCCATCAATGCATACTTACATGAACTTCATAATAATGGTATACTATTCCCTAAGACAGGATCAACGGTGCCCATCTCCAGCCAAAAACCGTTGTAAAAAAACCCATCTAAAAACAATATTAAACTTCTCTACTCATACGACTGAGATGACGTAGTAACAACGGTGTTCACTGCCTCTTGTTTCTGCTGCTGTATGAGGTCAGGATGCGCGACGAGACCAAATCAAAAGAACAACTAATCAACGAATTACAATCACTGCGTGATCAGTTGGAACACTTCAAATCGCTTGAAGCGAATCTCCGAAAGGAGATTGATGAGCGCGAACAAGCTGAGACAGCTTTGTATTCCAGTGAAGAGCGTTACAAAGGGTTGCTAAATTCGGTGACGGATTATATCTACACCGTTACGCTTCAAAACGGGCATCCCGTCGCGACCTCGCACGGGGCAAACTGTGTGGCGGTTACCGGCTATACTTGGCAAGAGTATGAGTCTAATCCGCTGCTGTGGTATCAAATGATCCATCCTGATGATCGGAAGAACGTTCTAAAACACACTGTCCGCGTTATGGCCGGTGAGCATTCGATGCCGCTGGAACATCGCATCATTCACAAAGACGGCTCTATTCGCTGGGTGAGAAACACGCCGGTCTTACGCCGTGACGATCAAGATAGAGTTGTTGCCTATGATGGTCTTATCACCGAAATTACTGAAAGCAAGCAGTTAGAAGAGCGTTTAGCGATGCTCCATAAGGTGGGGCAGGAACTTACCCGCCTGCGCGACGAACAATCGATTCTCAACCAGGTTGTTGAAGCGGTTGTTGACGTTTTTCGCTGCGAGGGAGCCGGTTGCAGCCTGGTCAATAACCCGGCCAATCAAGTTCACTATTACGGTCGTCGTAATACTTTGAGGCTTGAAACCGCTACCAAAGTCCCAGTGAAAGGGCACAACGGGCATTCGTCATACCCCATCTCCCAAGAAAAAAGTGCTCCCAGTAACGGACATTGTGTGCCATTTTTACCCAATTGGTCTGGTTATCCAAAACTGTTTGTCCCGCTGGTTATCGGCGACCGGGTAATTGGCATACTGTATGCAGTTAGCGCCCGCGTCTATGAATTCTCTGAAAATGACCGCCAGCTTTTGCAAACACTGGCTGATCAAGCCGCCACCGCCATCGAAAACGCCCGTCTTTATCAAGAAGTTCGCCAGCGGGCCGAAGCCGAGCATGCCGCTCGCGAACAGGCCGATATTATTCGCGAAGCCACTATGGCACTGGTTTCTTCGGTTGATCTCAATAAAGTACTCGACAGCATTTTAACCCATCTGGCCCAGGTTGTGCCCTATAAGACCGCCTGTATCTTTTTATGGGATGATGACGCTCTCCACGCCGTTGCCGGACGGGGATCAAAAATTCACGACACTGTTGTTGGTCGTCGCTATACCATTATGGACGGTTTTCGCTATCACGACGTGGATATTAACGGACAGCCGCTTTTTCTGATCAACACACTGTTAGGAGCCGGTAACGGCGATTATCTTTCAGGCCGAATGGTGCTGCCACTGCGGGTGCAAGAAGCCAACATCGGCTACCTTACGCTCGATAACCCGGATCACCTTCACTACTCTCAAACGCAGATTAACGTAGCCGAAACGTTTGCCAACCAGGCAGCCATCGCTATTCAACATGCCCGCCTCTTTAAAAAATTGAAGGCCAGCCATGAACAGTTGCAATCGCTCTCACGGCGGATGGTTGAGCTGCAAGAAACCGAGCGGCGTCAAATTGCGCGCGAACTCCACGACGAGGCCGGACAGGCGCTCACCGGCTTGATGGTGGGCCTACGTCTGCTAGAACGCGAAGTGGATCGCCCTGATGCCGTTATGGCCAGAGTTGTTGATTTAGAGCGCACCACTGACAGCGTTTTAGAAAGTTTGCACCGACTGGCAATGAATTTGCGACCCGCTACCCTTGAGCATTTAGGGCTAATTTCAGCCCTACGCCAGTATATAAAAGGCTTTAACGCCAAATATGAACCGGTAACCAAATTTGAAGTTATTGGTTTAGACGATCACAACCGGCTGCCGCTGGCGCTTGAAACAAATGTCTATCGTATTGTGCAAGAAGCCCTAACCAATATTATCCGGCACGCACAATCGACCAACGTTGATATTGTGTTGAAGCATAGTGATAAGCAGATACGACTTATTGTTGAAGATAACGGCGTTGGGTTTAATGCCAAAACCATATCCAAAACCGGGCGGCTTGGCCTTTTGGGCATGCGCGAGCGCGCTGAGATGTTGGGCGGCACGTTAAGCGTCGAAAGCACCATTGGCGTTGGAACAACCATCCTTGTGGAGGTACCTTATGACGATTCGTGTGTTAATAGCTGATGATCACGGCGTTATTCGCGCCGGATTACAGGCTTTATTCAACGCCGAGCCGGATCTGTTAGTGGTTGGTGAAGCAGCTGATGGCTTTAACACGCTTCAATTGGCCAAGAAACTTGAACCTGATGTAATTTTGGTTGATGTGAGCATGCCCGGCCTGGGGGGTGTTGAACTTATTCAGCACATAAAGGAGATGCTGCCCCACGCGCACACACTTATTTTGACTGTTCATGAAGATGAAGGATTGCTGCGGGAAGCTATCGAAGCCGGAGCTTCAGGCTATATTGTCAAGCGGGCTATCGGCTCAGAGCTTATCGATGCTATCCGCACAGTTAGTATGGGTAATATTTACGTTCACCCTACCATGACGCGCGCGCTGCTCAAAGATATTTATCCCGAACCCATCTCCGAAGAACAATCAAATAAATCGCTGGTTGATACCTTGACCCCGCGCGAGGTTGAAGTATTAGGTTTTATCGCTCAAGGGTATACTAACCGACAAATTGCAACAGATCTGGGCATTAGCGTGCGCACTGTAGAGGGACATCGCGCTAATTTGGTCGATAAATTAGGGCTGCAAAGTCGGGTCGATTTAATGCGCTACGCCAAAGAGTTTGGTCTACTTGAGTAAATTAAGCCCGTTAAAGGTTCTTACTGTATCGTTTAACCACGTAGTTTTTACGTAGTCAAGCAAAATTCCACGTGGTTTTTACCTGGACAATTATAAAGTCGTCACGTAGCTAGCACCTGAGTATTGTTCTGAAAATCACGAGATAAGTACTCTTCACTTTCACCACCATTTTTAGTATATTGGTACCAACAACTGACCAGCAGGTTCGTTTCTTACGTACAAAGTTGTACACGTAACTGTTCTTTGTACGTAACAACGCTTTCTACACTTTCCAATTTATCCACCGTATTTTTTGCATCAGATAGATATTGAAGTCATAAACTCACTACCTCTAAAGGTGTGTGGTTTTTGCTACTATTGAATAGGGATCACAGCAATATTTTTGCTTTTACAATATTCAGTAACTAAATAGGAGTTTGACTTATGATTGCCAACTATAACCCCTTAAAACAAAAGCCGATCATAGCTGATCAACCTGTAAGAAAAGTACGTGTTCCTGAGCCGGTATCGGGCCATCAGAGCCAAGCTGAAGATATCGATCCGGTCTTTCTAGGCGTCGTCCAGCATCATGGCTACTCTATTATCGATGCCGACGTATCCCGACATACGGCCCTGCTTCTTCAAGAAACTATGCCCACTGTCAATTTCAAGCCGATGACGGCTCCCTCTGCCACCTGGCAAGAAAGTACTACCTACTTTACCGCTGAAGATAATGAAACGTCGACGCTTTCGATCATCGATGAGGAGATAACCGACTACACAGCTCGGTTATTCGGTTAATCGATAGCGCAAAATCTGTGATCCATTAAAACTGAAGAGAATCGCTTAGAAAAAGAATCCCTCGTTAGCACCGTTGCAGCGAGGGTCCGTTGAATAACCGGATGATTGATCCCCATCAACACCCGGTAACGGTAATGGGTAAGTGGTAAATTGTACTGTCTTACATACAAATTACCACTTACCTATTACGCTGTGATGAGTTACGCTATGTAATCTATTTGACTGGCAAGACATCGGGGTTTTAGCGTTAAAAGAGGCGCTTCTTGCCCTATTATTCCGTACCGTAAAGATAAGCCGGCCCATTGACCGGCGCGGCCCAGCGTACTCCATTAGCGATAACCTGCTGAACCTCAGCCTGGTAATAAATGGGGTGGGTTTCGTGACCGGGCCGAAAATAGAAGATTTTGCCCTTACCCCGAAAGAAGCAACAACCAC